>JAZNNJ010000001.1:0-12243 GCA_045580225.1 Gammaproteobacteria bacterium
TCAATTAAATCTTTTACCAATAAATTAGAACTGGTATTTGACCAATACGGTTTAGGTATCGATTCTCCACTATTTACAAAATTAATTACACTCCAAGGATTATATACTTCAGTGCTACCAAATCGATAACCATTATACCAACTTTTTACTAATTCTTTTTTAGCTTCTTGATGATAATCTACTAACATTTTATCTACTTCTGTTTGAGTAAAACCAAAATATTCTCCGTAATTATCAGTTAAAATTGAATTAGTTGTTAAATTGTTTAATCCCGTAAAAATCGACTCTTTGGTTATCCTTAAACAACCGGTAACTACTGCAAATTGAAGTACTTCGTTAGTTTTTAATGCCGATTCAAATAAAGATCTAATAAAACTTACCATTTTGCGATAAAAATCCCTCTCGCCGCGTTTTTCCTCAAAATAAGCATTTTCTAATGGTACGTCGTACTCATCTATTAAAATAATTACTTTTTGTTGATGGTATTCATATAAAGCTTCTGACAATATCTTTAAACTAGTAGCTGATACTGCTGCCGAATCTCTTTCTTCTAAAATTGATAAAAAATCATATTTTCTGCTGAAATTAATATCCAACACATACTTATGACGCTCAAATTCTCGTCTAATTTCACGTTGTAAAACTTCATACGACATTTTAAACGCAGGTTGCTTAGATGATTTTAAAGATAAACTGATTACCGGATATTTACCCAATTCTTTTGTGTAATTTTCTCCAGCATCCATGATTCTTAATCCCTTAAATAAAGAAGAATTATCTTTATTAAAAATACTTACGTTCTCAAAATAATAACGTAACATGCTTAAATTTAAACTTTTACCAAAACGACGAGGACGGGTAAATAAGTTAACGTCTCCCTTTTTATCCAATAATTCCTTGATTAATAAGGTCTTATCCACGTAATAATAATTATTTTCTATTAACTTCTCAAAATTATCTACTCCTACCGGTAAAGCATATCTAGCCATGCGCAACACATTCGAAATTAACCAATGTATTTTAACTACAAATATTAATTTTTAGCAACTGGTTTTATAACCTAATTACACTTAACCCACGCATCTTCTCGTCTCATATAACTAGGACCAGGCATTTTATTACAGTTTTTATTAATTAAAAACTCTTGCTTAGCTAAATCAAGCATCGTACTAATACAAACATGATCTTGGGTAAAAATCATATTTGGTAGTACAAATTTTGATGCACCATCTCCAGTAACTATTCCGTTACTAGAAAACTTATTTAATTTATCTTTTAACTGCTCCGCACTTAACAATTCGTCTTTACCATGCCATACATTATCGATTAATTCATAATGCCCAACATACCATTCTTTCATTTTAGCATCCTGAATAACCAAAATATTACAAACTCCAGTTTTTAAATACGTTTCTAATGCCATAATCCATAAATAAGATTTCACCCATATAAACATAGGTTTAACTAAACAAAATCCACTCATTACACCCATTGTCAACCTAATACCAGTAAAACTACCTGGACCATTGCTAAATGCTAGACCGTCTAAATCACAAATTCTAATTTTTTTCTCCTTCAAAAGATCATCTAATAATCTAAATAAAATCTCAGTATGTCCGCGCGATAAATATTCTTCACGGATAATAACTCCATCATCGTCACACAAGCCTACACTACAAAAATCTGTCAAAGTATCAATTGCCAAAATTTTCACTTAATATCCTTGACAACGCTCACAAAAAAAAGTACTTCTACCACCCTGTTTTATCACTGATAATTTATTATTACAAACTAAACATAATTGACCCTTACGTCCATACACTTTCAAAAAATTTTGAAATTCACCAGCTTTACCATCCAAATTTACATAATCCTTAACACTACTTCCGCCACATTTTATAGCCAAATTTAAAATATCCTTAGTTTTTTTTACTATAATTTGCCATTCAACTAAACTAACCGTCCATGCAGGACGTTCAGGATGTTGTTTTGCGGCAAATAAAATTTCATTAGCGTAAATATTACCAATACCCGTGACTATTTTATTATCCATCAAAAATAACTTTAACGGCAAATGCTTACTACGAGCCCTATCGAACCAATATTTAGCCGTTAAATCATTAGACAACGGTTCAATACCTAACTTATCTTCCCAACTAATAAATTCGTTTTCTAAAAAAACTTTTCCAAAACGTCTATAATCTAAAAATCCAAATTGAAAACCAGACTCACATCTAATACGGAAAAATTCATGCCTTTCCAAAACAGAAGTATCATATACAGAACGAACTCGAATACTACCAGTCATTCCTAAATGTAAAATCAACACCAATGCCCGATCAAAAATAACCTTAAGATACCTGCCTCGTCTAACAACACCAATAATTTCCTTCCCAACCAGTATGTTAAGGTCACTCTTTACAACCTTACTAGGAAGAAAAACAACCTGACAAACCCTCTCTCCAAGAAGTATTTGTAAACCACGCTTCAATACTTCAACTTCCGGTAATTCCGGCATAAACGCAAAACTATTTAATCTTTTCTTCTTTAAATACTACATGCATTCCAACTTTACCAGTTTCAACATTATATGCCTTAGGATCATACTTTTTTATGTTAATTTTTTCTGGATGATTACGTCTATTTTTCATCGTCGTATAAAAAGTTTTAGTAGCATTACCATTCATATCCTTACCGGTAGAAACTAAACGAATTTTCTCTCTTATTTTTGATGCCATTTTAATTCACCTTTTGAATATCCAACATATAATTAGCCAACGAAGATAACACCTCTTCAATTCCATATTTATCAATAATACGCAATCCCTTCGTTGTTACCCGCAACTTAATAAAACTCTTCTGCTCCGCTAGCCAAAAACGCTTGGTATGCAAATTAATATTAAATCTACGTTTCGATTTTTTATTAGCATGAGAAACTTTATTGCCAACACGCGGGTACTTACCCGTAACCATACAAACCCTGGACATACCTAAAATCTCCAAATATTAACTTTTAAATTTATAACCATAACCTGGGGAACTAGGACTCGAACCTAGATGAACGGAATCAGAATCCGCTATCTTGCCATTAGATGATTCCCCAAAAATTACTAAAATACTAACGCTTCGAATACTGTGTACCCTTCCTAGCTTTGTGTTTACCAACTTTCTTACGTTCTACGCTACGCGCATCCCTAGTCAACAAACCAGCGTCCCGCAACTGTTTACGCACAGAACTTGTAACTTCACCTACGGTAGTCGACAAATCATAATCTACTAAAGCCCGTGCAATACCCAAACGAATTGCACCAGCCTGACTACTATCTCCACCACCACGAACATTAATAACAATGTCAAAATTATCCAAATAACCTAACAACACCAATGGCTGTTTAACAACCATCTTAGAAGTTTCTCTACCAAAATAATCGTTTAAATCCTTGCAATTAACTATAATTTTTCCATTTCCTTGTGTAAGAAAAACTTTAGCAATAGAGGTTTTTCTTCTTCCTGTCCCATAATACTGTCGTTTAGCTTTTGTCATACTATCCCTCTATTTACAAAATTCTAAATTTTTCAACTTTTGCGCCTGATGCAAATGAGAATCACCTGCGTAAATTTTCAACTTTTTTAACATTGCTCTACCTAAAGGCCCCTTTGGCAACATACCCTTAACTGCTTCCTTTATCACCAAAGCAGCATCCTTTATTAATAATTTCTCAAGAGTAATATCCTTTAGACCACTCTGATAACCCGAATAATGATAATAATGTTTATCCTTTAATTTTTTACCCGTAGTATGAACCTTCTTAGCATTAATCACAACTACATAATCCCCAGTATCTAACCAGGGCGTATATTCAGGCTTATGTTTGCCACATAAATACTTTGCTATTGACGTAGCTAAACGTCCTAACGTTTTGCCTTCCGCATCTACTAAAAACCATTCTTTAGGAGCGCCAGCTTTTTGATTAAAAGTTTTCATATCTCTCCGAACAAAATCACCACTCACTTATCAAGTTCAAAATGATACCTATTGCAACATAAATGTCAATAATATTTTTTAGATTTATTTCAAATAAGTTTAGCATTACACCAGTTAAAATACCGATTTACAAAAAAATATATTTATATATTTAATATTATTTTAATAAATCTAAACTTAATTTATCCAAGTCATTCTATAACTAGCTTTTTCCAAACCAAACACAGGACCAATCTTACTTACCTTTAAAACTAAATCGTGAGAAAAGTTAATCTGCGATCGCAAATATTCCCCTAACTCTCTAGTCAACTTCTCTAACAAACTAAAACTATTACTCAAACAAAAATCCCTAACTAAGTTCAACAAAACATCATAATTAACTACTTCACTTAAAGCATCACTTATTTCACCAGCTAACAACTCGTTAAAATCAATTTGAATTGACACAACAATTGCTTGCTTAAGTTTACGCTCCTCTAATGTAACACCTAAATAAGCTTCACAATGAAAATTTTCTAATATTAAGCTACTCATTTTAATAAATTTATAAAAGCATCTCTATTTTCTTTTTGGCTAAAATTACCTAAATAACTTTCAGTAATAACTAATGATTGTTGCTGTTCAACACCTCTCGCTATCATGCATAAATGTTGAGCTGTAATTCTAACTCCTACCCCTTTTGCCTTAACCACTTGCATCACACCACTTGCAATCTGTTCAGTTAATCTCTCCTGCAATTGTAAACGACGAGCATACATGTCAACAATTCTAGGAATTTTAGATAGTCCTATAATTTTTTCACCAGGCAAATATCCTACCGAACATTCCCCCAAAATAGGCAACAAATGATGTTCACACACTGAAACAAACTTAATACATCGTACAACTACTATCCCATCACCTTTTTTAGGATACAACGCTTTACTAAAATCGGATAATAAAACATTATATCCATTCAATAATTCTCCCCAACTTTTTGCTGCTCGCTTCACCGTTTTATTCAGTTCATTACCTGATAAATATCCACTAACTAAACTATAATACGCAGCTTCCCAAGCACTTTCCTCTTTCATAAAATCCCATAAAAATCTAACTTCTACGTGCCGCACATAGATTATTAACAATAAATAACCTACTTTTCATCAATATCTTTCTCCAACAAAGATTCTTGATTCGATAACAACGAACCACTACTACTCTTTAAAAAACGCTCTTTAATTTTAGACTCTAATTCCTGCGCTTTATCTGGATGATTAATAAAATAATCACGAGCATTTTCTTTGCCTTGACCAATACGTTCACCACTATATTCGTACCAAGTACCAGATTTACCAACTAACCCAGCCTCAACCCCAAAATCTATCAACTCCCCTACTCTAGAAATCCCCTTATTATAAATAATCTCAAAATCAACCGTTTTAAAGGGCGGCGCTACCTTATTTTTAACGACTTTAACCCTAGTTTCATTACCCACAACTTCGTCACCCTTTTTAATCGAACCTACTCTACGAATATCCAATCGTACCGATGCATAAAACTTTAAAGCATTCCCACCCGTAGTCGTCTCAGGATTACCAAACATTACTCCTATTTTCATTCTAATTTGATTTATAAAAATTACTAACGTATTTGATTTCTTAATGTTAGCAGTTAATTTACGCAATGCCTGAGACATTAAACGAGCTTGTAAACCAACATGTTGATCCCCCATTTCACCTTCTATTTCTGCCTTAGGAGTTAATGCAGCAACTGAATCTACAATAATTACGTCAACCGCCCCAGAACGCACTAACATGTCAGCAATCTCTAAAGCTTGCTCACCAGTATCAGGTTGAGATACCAATAATTCACTCACTTGTACCCCTAAATGTTCAGCATAAACCGGATCTAACGCATGCTCAGCATCGATAAACGCAGCTACCCCTCCTTGTTTTTGAACTTCGGCAATCGCATGTAACGTCAAAGTCGTTTTACCAGAAGATTCTGGTCCATAAATTTCAATAATCCTACCACGCGGATATCCACCTACCCCTAACGCTAAATCCAGTCCAATCGAACCAGTAGAAACCACTTGAACATCATTAAGAGTTTTTTTGTCCCCTAAGCGCATAACAGAACCTTTTCCAAACTGCTTATCAATTTGAGATAATGCTGCCTGTAATGCTTGTCTACGATTTTCATCCATCATTGCTAATACACCTCTTTATTTTGCTTAATTCTAACTGCCAGAACGTCACACGAAGTATCATTTAATACCTGATCTGTCGTTGAACTATACAAGTTCCACAAAGAACTGTAATGATTACCTAACACAATCAAATCTATTTTTAATCTTTTAGACGTCTCTAAAATAACTTCATTTATATCTCCAACCTTAAGTAGACAACAATCCTTTGCTAAATTATACTTGGAACACAATTCGTCCATACGACACTGCATAACTGCCAACTTACTATCTGGTAAATTATCATTAACGTTATAATTAAGTAAATTACCTAAACTAGCCACCTCATCAATCACATGAATTAAATATACTTTAATATCTGGACCAACCAAACTAATCACGCGCTCAATTACCTGTTCATCTTCTCCAGATATCAGAGATGCTGCCACCATAATATTATTATACTTTTTCATCTTGCTCATCCTTGTTATTACGATCATCAGTCAAAACCAAAAGATGCCTTGACACCTTTTGATCATCCCCTTTAAAAATTTGCTCATAATACTTTACTAAAGTTAAAAAATGTTCTTTATTTTCAATTCCAATTTTCTCTTCCCGAGGCAATTTTACTTTCAAAGGATCTTGAGGAACGTTATTAACTCGTACCTCGTAATGTAAATGCGGACTAGTCGAAGTACCACTATTCCCTACATAACCGATTATCTGCCCTTGCTGCACCCTTTTACCTGCAACAAGTTGCGGAGCAAATTTGTCCAAATGAGCATACAAAGTAGTATAAACCGGCCCATGTTTAATAACGACTACACGTCCATAACCACCCTTTACCCCTTTAAACTCAATTTTTCCCGAAGAAGTAGCTAAAACCGGAGTACCCAACTTCGCAACTAAATCCACCCCATAATGAGGTCGTACTACTTTCAAAATGGGATGTATTCTTTTTAAATTAAAATGCGAACTAATCCTATCTACGCGCGCCAAAGGAAAACGTAAAAAGGAACTTTTCACCCCATTACCTTCAGGAGTATAAAAACTAACTTTTTTATTCTTATTTTCAAAACCAATTATCCGATAAGTTTCTCCACGATGTACCATTTCTCCAGCTAACATTTCATCAGGCTTAACCGTTTTTCCATTCAAAGTAAAACGCTTATAAATAATTGTAAATTGATCATTTGCAATTACTCTAGAAAAATCAATCTGTTCACTAAAAGCTTCTATAAATTGACTAACCAATCGCGAACTTACCCCCAATTTTTTAGCCGATAAATAAATAGATTTATCCACTGTTCCCGTAACCGTTTTCACCTCCTCAACAGGAACTAAAACATTTTCTTTCACAATCCAATGTCCATCTTGTTTAGTCCATTCTAACGTAGTCAAATCATCAACTTCGTACACAACCCTAGTTAACCATAAATTTTCTTGTTCCAAAATATATTTATGACCAACTTTTAAATGATTTAATATCCCACCCTTTTCAGCTCTTAATAATTCCGCAATAGGGGTTTTAATGCGGTAATGTTTTAATAATCTAGAAAAAGACTCTCCTACTTCAATTTTACCTTCAATCCTGTTTAAAATTTCTTCTGGTTCTTTTTTGATATCTTTAGGCAAAACATTACTTGCATTAACAACTGTCACTTCACCTGCTTCATTATCATTTTTGTTAAAAATCTCCTTTTTCTTATTATCTACCCCACCATCAACAGAATTGCCTCGTTCTATTTCATCCGACACAACAACTGGAAATTCATTTCTCGAAATACCATCAGCTCTTTCCTCTGCAACAGGAATGATCTCTTCATTAACTAATAAATTACTTACGACCTCTTGCTGATCAGGAACCCGTACTGAATACCTAATCCATATTGCTAAAAATACCAACCATAATCCTAAAAAAAACCAACGCTTATAATAAAAAGGACGTTTCCTTTCTTGCAATTTTTCTTTCATTAATACCCAAAACTCACAAAATAATTCTCCATACTTTTAACTTAATCTTACTTAATAAGCAAGTTCTCCAAAAAGTGAATCCCTACCTTTCCGTCAACAAACCTTTGTTCAGCTAAAATACGTTGATGCACCGGAACGGTCGTTTTTATACCACTAATCACTAATTCACGCAGAGCATTTTGCATCCTAACAATTGCCGCCATACGTGTCTCTCCAAAGCTAATTATCTTACCTAACAAAGGATCATAATGAGTAGGCACTTCATAATCCCGATAAAGATGCGAATCTATTCTTAATCCAGGGCCACCAGGCCAATGTAGATCACTAACGACTCCAGGAAATGGCAAAAAAGTATCAGGATCTTCTGCATTAATTCTACATTCAATTGCATGCCCCCTAGCAATTAAACTTTCTTGTTTTAAAGTTAATTTTTCTCCTGCAGCAATCCTTAATTGCCACCCAACCAAATCGACATTAAAAATAAACTCAGTCACTGGATGTTCTACTTGAATACGGGTATTCATTTCAATAAAATAAAATTGACCATCTTCATACAAAAACTCTAAAGTTCCAGTTCCACGATAATTTAAACGCTGACAAACTTTAATACTAATTTCTTGTAAAAATTTTTGTTGTTTTTCAGTCAACCCCGTAGCTGGAGCCTCTTCTAAAACTTTTTGATTTCGCCTTTGAATCGAACAATCACGATTACCAAAAGCTACCACGTTCCCTTGACCATCACCCAAAACTTGTACCTCAATATGTCTAGGATCAGTTAAATATTTTTCAAAATATACATCCCCATTACCAAAAGAATTCTTAGCTTCTAAACTGGTTTCGCGAATTTTCATCTCTAACTCTTCTTCGCCAGATACAATACGCATTCCACGACCACCACCACCGGCTGCTGCCTTAATTATAACTGGATAACCAATTTGTCTTGCAAGTAAACGACTTCTATCCTGATAATTATCTAAAACATCACTACCGGGAATACAGGGAATGCCAGCCTGTTGCATAACTTTTCTAGCAAGAATCTTATTTCCCATAGTTTTAATCGTATTACTATCTGGACCAACGTAAATAAAACCACTATTTTCTACCTGTTCTACAAAATGGTAATTTTCCGATAAAAAACCATAACCCGGATAAATAGCATCCGCGCCAGTAATTTCAGCAGCACTTAAAATTGCCGGGATATTTAAATAACTTTTCTCCGGATTAGCCGGTCCAATACACACTGCTTCATCAGCTAACTTTACATGAATCAAATCACGATCTGCTTCAGAATAAACCGCTACCGTTTTCAATCCTAAATCACGACAAGCCCTCAATGCCCTTAACGCTATTTCTCCTCGATTAGCAATCAATACTTTTTTCATTTTTATTATTCAATAATAAATAAAGCTTGACCGTATTCAACTGGCGAAGAATCATTGACTAAAATATCCACCACCACCCCTTCTTGCTCAGCTTCAATACGATTAAACATTTTCATTGCTTCAATGATACACAAAGTATCCCCCATTTTTACTCGCTGTCCTTTTTGAACAAAATGTGTAGCATCCGGTGACGCCCCAAGATACACAGTACCTACCATAGGACTTTTAATAATTTTCTGGTTACTGACAACTTTTGAGGCATGCAATTCTAATTCACTATCACTAACTTTCTTCGCCTCTGAAGAAACTTTACCGCCTTCTTTAGAAACATTATCTAATTGATTCAAAACTATATGTACTGTTTCACCATTTTGAGAAATTTCTAATTCCGCTACATTGTTTTTTTTTACCAAATCAATCAACTTCTGAATACTTTTTATATCCATAGACACTCTACTGACCACATTTTTCAGAATTTATACCAAATTCCAAACATTTTGTCTAATCAATTCAGTTAAATCGCTAAAATTTACAACAACTAGAATTTACACTCCCTGAATTTTTAAAAACAACGATAACTAACGTTTTCTATCAAAAATTTAAATTGATATCGATTATTTGACAAGATATAAGCTATATGTTAATAGTTTAGTAATTTAATTTTATTATAAAATAATTATGAGGTTAATATGACACCAGAACATAGTAATAAAATGCACTTTATTTGGTTTGGTAGAGATTTAACCAAAATAGACGGCAACATAGATAACTTAATAAGAATAGCAAAAAAGAATCCATTGTATTTAGTTTACTTATGGACAGACCAAGCTTCTTATGATTCGACATCAGAATTAATGAAAAAACTTGGTATACTTAATGTTTCAGTATTAAATTTTGATAAACATCAATTCACACAAAACATTGAAGGAGTAGATTCATTAATTAATTTTTTTAGAGAACCTACTAAAGAAAAACTTAAACCGTTGTATGATCAATTCTGGCAAAAATCTTTTGTATTTTATGATGGTAACGGCAAAGCAAATTTCGCTGCGGCTAGTGATTTAGCTAGGGCACTTATTTTACTTAATTACGGCGGTATTTACACAGACTTCGATACTAATCTTCTAAAGCCTTTGCCTGATATTAATGAGATTTTGCAGAAAACTGATGTAGTATTATCTTTCGATGGTACTTATGAAGACTTTCAAAAATCCTTTGATAGCAACGATCTTAATGTTAGATATAAGTATAGAACAGTGAATATATGCAATGATATTGTATGTTGTCACCCCAAAAATGAAAGTATAAAATATTATTTGGTTACCTACTTAAGTCAGTTAAAGAAATACCCGAAGTCATTTATTAACATTGTAGGATATGATCAATTACGACAAGATAGTACGGAAAAATTAGGCCCAGCATTAATGAGATACAGTGCAGTAAAACATAAATTAGAGACGATAAATATGATTAGTTACGACTTTTTAGGAGAAAAAGCTCAAGAATTTACAGATTATAGCGCATTCTGTAAATTATATAATGAAAAACACGAAAAAAGAATAAGTATAGAACGTGAAATAATTGAAAGTATAGTTGTACCAATTTTAACATACTATACAAGAGGTAATGCGAATAGTTGGTTTGCCAACAAAAGTGACGGCATTGACCTAAAATTTGAAAAACATGAAAGTATACCTTATGAAGGTTTTAGAAAAATGATAAAAGAAGCAATTACGGATTTATTTACAAATCAACAAAATTTAGAAAGCATAAGACTGGAAAATATAAGAAAAACATTGGAAAATTCGGGAAAATACCTTCCAAATACACCAACAATAAATGGAGCAATTAACTTTACGAAAGAACAATATCTACGTATTGCTCCTTTGAACGATCATATAAATGATGAGGATGATCAATATGCTTATTCGTCCACATCGCCCTTATTGAAATAATATTTTTTTAACACTAGTATTATACATTAAATTTATTATATTTAGAAGGTGAACACCATATGAAATTAAAAATAATAAATAATGATTTGTTAAAAGTAATTGTAGGTGGAAATAATTGTTCATGTGTTGCCCGCAATGGTTTAATATACGAGAGTATCGAACTCAGCAATAATGAATGCGAAATATACTGTTGCGGAAAGGCGTACATAAGCATTTATTATCAGCAAATTTATTTTTGGAATGATGAAAAATATTCTTGTGTTAACAAAACTAGTAAACCGCATAATATATATAAACAATATACACAACTAATGCCATATTTTCGGTCGCTAGGATACTCTGTTTTATAGACTTTAACAAATAGTTAAACTTATATTGCTTGCACAACCTAGTAGTATGAGATTTATATTTCGTAATTTTATTAATTAGCATAAAAAACAACTTAGTTACGCGTTGTCCACCAAACAAACCAGCTTATTAATTTAATTAAGTGAATAAAAACTTCATGTGTTTTCAACACTAACAAAATTCTTTCAACAAATCTGTAATAATTTTTGTTGCGTACAAAGGGTGATATTTTTGCAAATTAAGCTTAAATTTTTCTTGGTTTTTTTCTAATTCTTCAAGAGCTGTTGCTAGGTAATCCTTAGATAATTCTGGTAGAATCATGCTATAACCTTGTTCTGACGCTTTCTTCGCATTTAACAATTGGTCCCCACGACTACCTTTAATTAAAGGAACTAATAAATTTACTTTTCTTAAAGCTAATAATTCCGCAATACT
>JAZNNJ010000002.1:0-5169 GCA_045580225.1 Gammaproteobacteria bacterium
ACGTTACCGGTTTTATTGTGCGTGCTGGGGCTGTGATGGCAATTCCTTTAGCAGGTCCACCGACTATTGTAGCTGCTTATAGAGATATTCCGTTGATGGTTTTGCATGAACAAATTTATAATTTAGCTAATAGTTTTAACGATATAATTAACAATAAAGCTAATTACACGACGGCTATTGGAAAATTAGTTAAAATTGGTGAAAAAATGGCTAAAGCTGGCGTAAATGTTTATGAAAAAATACTAGAATTATCTATTGCTATTTCTTGTGGAGGGTTTACCTCAGAAGGGATTGCCATAGGGGTTACTGCCGGATTAGCTGTAGGAACTTATTGGGGAACACTAAGTGGAACAGTTGATGTGGCTAAAGGTATTGCTGGTCTGAATATAGAAGCTATTAGATTTGCGACGACTATTATTTTTTTAATGTTGCCAGTTGTTTTAGGTATCGTAGGACCATTATTAGCTTGCGGGTTATTATTGATGGTCTATGTACCAGTGATTCCATTAATTTTATTTTTATTTGGAGGATTGGGTTGGCTGATTGGTGTAATTATATTAATGTTAGCTGCTCCTATTATTTGTTTCTTAATGTTATGGGGAGTGGGATCGCAAGATAATCCATTGCTTTCTAGAGAAGCAGAACAATTTATGATGCAACTGGTCGGAGTTTTTTTTCGTCCTGCATTGATGGTAGCCGGTTTAATTATCGGTATGATTTTAGCGGAAATTGGTTGTAATATGCTCAACGAAGTTTTTGCACGGATGATTGAAGTGGTAGTTGGGGATAGTGTAGCTGATGTAACTACTGATACTCGCGCGGTGGGCTTTGGTTGGGATAAAATGGTGGTATTATTCAAAGTGGTCGGTATTATAACTGTATACACTTTTACTTTAGTTTCGATCGTGAATTTAGCTTTTTCGGGGATTCATATGTTATATAGCGAAGTGATGCGTGCTATCGGTATTTCAACACCATCGGTAGGAGGAGAACAGAAAGCTTTGGAAAATATTCGTGCTGGAGTTCAGCAGCCTGCTGATGCTACTCAGCGTGGCATGGAACAAGCAGCTGGAAGTTTGAAAGATGCTAAAGTATCTTTAGAAGGGATACGCGAAGCTGAGCATAAACATATGGATAGACATCGTTACGATAGGCTTAAATCTTATGTTGAAAAAAATAGGGCTTGGTCGTTCAAAAGTCATAAGGCTAAAGCAGCGGAACGTTTAGCTGAAGAAGAGAGAAAAAGAGGCATTTCGAGTCAAGGATCCGTTGGTATTCAAAATGGTAAACCTCAGCAGCAGGTATTACCAAGTAATGAGAGTTTTAGTAGTAATTCTTCTCAGATAGTTGATAATGATATGTGTAATGGTAATGTAGCAAGTCCTCAAGATTCAGTACAAAATGATGGTGACGATAATTAGTAGTTGCATTAAGACAACATAGTTAATTAATGAGAGCGATGTTATCATGAATAAATCGGGTAAAAATGCTAGTAATAGTTTATTAAGTATATTAATTTTGGTGTTATTCTTATTAATTACTAATAATTTTGATTTTGGAGTTCACGCGAAAAATAATTTAAACAAAGTTGGTATTTTATTTTCTGATATTGGAAAACTATTTAATTTTATCTGGCAAGCGAGAGGGAAAGATAATAATAAATTAGTTGCAATTACTGCAGAGAATAATCAAAAGTTAGTTTTTAGTTTTAAACAAGATAGCGATTTTGATAAAATTAAAAATCAACGATATTTTTTATATTTGTTAAATACAGATAAAGTTGTGTTGGTAAATGAATTAAAAAAACGTGTTAAGTATTTAAATTTACCGGTTATGGTTTATCAAAGTAAAGATAAAAGTTATATGGTTGTCAGTGGGCCTTATAAAAATTTAAAAATGGCCAGAACAGCTAAACATCGTTTGTTAGAGCAAAAAATTAATAGTACATTAGTAGGTAAAAGATTACCAACGCAATGAATTCTTATTTAAATGTGTAATTTATGACATATTAATTAAATAATTATAGCGTTGTATAACCATAAGTAAGTGTGGTATATAATTAAACTTGTATTTTAATATATTTTGTTATAGTTATATTAATGATAAATAGTAAAGTGTGATGTAAAAATTATTGGGATTGTATGGTTATTATGTTATAACCCTGCGAGTTTGGTTAGAAGTTAAAGATGAGGAGGAAAAAAATATGAAAAGATTAGCGTTTGATCAGATGTATTTTGTAGGGGGGGGGTAAAAGAATTTGGCGGATTGATTTGCGGAGATGAAAATGCTAATGTTGGCTTAGGTGCAGGATTAATTGGAATGGGAGTAAGTTTAATAGTGGCTGGGTTTGGAATTTTTGCAAGTAGTTGCGCATCCGGTTGTTTCGTTTTAGGTGGTCATCCAGATGCTTTAGCTGGTTATTTGAATGGTGTAATGTGTGGTGGCAGAAATGGGTGTTTTTTATCTGCGTGTACCGGGAGGATAATGTTAAGTGGTCCGGGATGTTATATGCTTAATACAGTTGCTGTTCCTGTTGGGCTTGCTTTGGCTGGTGTTGGTTTAATTTCAGTTGGGTTATCGCCAGTTTTATGCAGATCAAAAACTGCTGAAGATTTTTAATTACGTAATTTATGTTTTAAGTTATTAGTTAAGTATTTCCATTGATTGGATTTTGGGTATTTTGCGTGTAAAATGGTTTGAGGATTAACTGGTTTTGGTGCGTGATTATGGTTAGATATGCTTTACCAGTGGGGGTGGATAATTTTGAAGAGATCATTGAAAGTAATTATTATTATATAGATAAAACTTTCTTGATCAAAGAATTATTAGATAAAAAGGGTAAAGTCAATTTATTTACCCGTCCTCGCCGTTTTGGTAAGAGTTTAAATTTAAGCATGTTACGTTATTATTTTGAAAACGTAAGTATTTTTAATAAAGATAATTCTTCTTTATTTAAGGGATTAAGAATCATGGATGCTGGAGAAAATTACATAAAAGAATTGGGAAAATATCCGGTAATCAGTTTATCTTTAAAATCATCTAAGCAACCTACGTTTAAAATGTCGTATGAAGTTTTACAACGTGAAATTAGACGAGAATTTGAGCGTCATAAGTATGTGTTGGATATTAATTTCAGTAGAAAATATGATTTTTTATCAATTTTAGAAGAAAGAGATTCGGCAGCAGTATCAGCTATTAGTTTAAAGATATTGTCAGAAGCTTTGTATGAATACCATCAACAAAAAGTAATTATTTTAATAGATGAGTATGACGTACCATTAGAAAATGCTTATTTTGAGGAAAAACACGGCGAGAGGGATTTTTATCGTAAGATGGTAAGTTTTATTAGATCTTTATTTGAATCGGCACTAAAAACCAACGAAGTACTGCAATTTGCAGTAGTTACTGGTTGTTTAAGGATAACCAAAGAGTCGATTTTTACGGGATTAAATAATTTAAAAACTAATTCAATTTTAACTGATAATTATGGGGAGTATTTTGGTTTTACTCAAACAGAAGTAGATAAAATGTTAGTAGATTATCATCAAGAAGCTAAAAAAGAATTAGTAAAAAGGTGGTATAATGGTTATCGATTTGGTAGTACTGAAGTATATAATCCCTGGAGTGTGATTAATTTTGTAGATAGTGGAGAATCGATACCTAAACCGTATTGGTCAAATACCAGTTCTAATTTATTGGTAAAAGATTTAATTGAACGCGCCGATAGCGTAGCTAAGAGAGAGATAGAAGATTTAATCTCGGGAAAGACAATTGAAAAGGCAGTTCATGAGGAAATAACTTATGAAGATATGTATCAAACTCAAGATAATTTATGGAACTTTTTGTTTTTTACCGGGTATTTAAAACAGATAGGTTCTAGAATGGAAGATAGAAATATTTTGGTCAATTTAGCAATACCTAATGAAGAAGTTGCCTACGTATATGAAAATATGATTTTAAATTGGTTTGAAGCAAAATTAAAAAACGCAAAATTAACCAAATTACATCAAGCTATTTTATCCGGAGATTGTGAGATTATCACGGAAGAAATTAATAAATATTTATCAGAGACGATTAGTTTTTATGATCAAGGAGAGTCTTTTTATCAAGGATTTATGTTAGGGTTATTAAAATCGATGGAGAATACTTTAGTAATGTCTAATCGAGAATCAGGAAATGGACGTTATGATATCGTGATAAAAATACCAAGTGTTAAGACTTACGATCAAGCAATTGTATTGGAGTTAAAAGTAGCTAAAAGTTTAAAAGAATTAGAAACTACTAGTCAAAAAGCTTTGCAACAAATAAAGGAGAGAGAATACGCTAAAAATCTTTACGACGAAGGTTACGAAGTGATTGGCAGTTATGGAATTGCTTTTTTTAGAAAGAAATGTTTTGTTGCTAGATCATAAATTATCTAAAATCTCATTTTTTACGAGTAAGATTAAGTAAATTATTAAGGTAGACTTGCTAGGTAATTAAATAATTTTTTAATTAAAAAGTTGCTTTTTGCTATAGTATTTGTTAAATTTGCTTTAATATTATATTAAGTATTTTGCCATGATTTTCAGCCTAATAAAAAGGTTTAGTAGAGCCTATTTTGGAAAACAAAAAAGTTTAATTTTTCATCAAAAAATGTTTAATAAATTTAGAATTTTTTTGGTAATAGGGTTTTTTTTGCCCAGTTTATCATTGGCTTTTGATATTGGTGAAGTTGTAGGTTCGTTATCTTTTACTCCGGTAAATGGTGATGTATCCATTGATTATTTATCAGTGTTATTTGGTCAAATAGGAGGGATAAAAGAACTTATTGGTAGTAATGTGAATATTTTAGGAGTAATTTTTGAAATTTTTAATTCTGGTTTGTTGGCTTTGTCTGGTATTTTTATTTTTTATTCATTTATTAAATTATTAACCGAAACTTCTGCTGACGGGACAGCTTTAGGTAAAACAACAACAATTTGGGTGACATTGCGTTGTGCTTTAAGTACTAGTTTGTTAATTCCTCAGGCTTCGGGTTATTCCATGATTAATACGATAGTAATGTGGGTAGTGATTCAAGGGGTAGGTTTAGCAGATTTATTATGGAATAAAACACTGGATTATGTAATTCAGAAGGGAGGCGTTTTATCTAATGTGATGAGTAATAGTAATGCTAGTTATGATAGT
>JAZNNJ010000003.1:0-9249 GCA_045580225.1 Gammaproteobacteria bacterium
TACGACGTTGATCATAACCCAAGTATATACCGTATAATATACCTTGACCTTCATCTATATGCCTATAACCTAAATGTAGGTTACCCTCAAAAGAACTACCACTACGGTCAAAAAGCCTTAACTCACTGAATATTAAATTGCCTAACTGATCGTAATGCAATGGTTGCCAAAAAATATACTCACTGGAATAACTGTGATCCGCACCAGAATAACCGTAACTACCTAACGTTAATTTACTATGATACGAATATTGTATTAAATCCGATGCTAAAGAAAAATTAAATACAGATAAAATCAGGCACCATAAAAAACAACCCTTTATTTTATCCAATGACATTCCTTCACAAACACGATATAAAAATATCGTTTTTATACTATATTTGTTTATATTTGCAAGATCTTTAAAATAATTTACCACTTATTATAGAGGTAATTTTAGAAATATACTCCTGTAGAAATTATATCTATACCAAAAACGTAATTATTTTAATAATTTGAATACTAATCTATTCTTAATGATTAACCACAAAAACATACTCTCAATAAATCTTCTATTTCAGGCTATACTTAAAATAGAACTAACAAATACAATCTTTTTACTAAATATATATGGAGCTAAGCGGGATCGAACCGCTGACCCCCTGCATGCCATGCAGGTGCTCTCCCAGCTGAGCTATAGCCCCAACAACGGTTTTAATTTATCCTAATTAATAAAAAATGCAAGAAAATTTTATTTACTTTTACAACAACGCCTTTTCTTAGCAGAATTCCCATTACAACATTGTCCTTGCAACTGTTGACAAGCCTGTAACCAAAATTCCTCACTTTTACCTTCCGGTTTTCCAGCCTCTTCCCACAATTGATAGGCCAATTTCTCAATTTGATCATTAGATTTATCCATAATCCTCTCTCCGTTTAAAATATTAATTGTATATTAATATATAAAATCATAAAAAACAACCTAAAATTATATTTTTATTAGTTTGACATCTTCAATAAAATTGGCAATATATTTGGTAATTAAAATATTTTTAAGGATGATGGAATGAATAAAATACCTAGTTCTACTACTAACAACAAAAAAGTATATCTCAGTACCTTTAGCTTAGTTTGTTTATGTATCGGTCCCATGGTAGGGGCCGGCCTGTTTGCTCTACCTCAAAATGTCGCTCAAGGAGGAGGAGTAATTGCCACATTCATTTCTATGCTGATAACATGTATCGGAATGTACTGCCTTTCGCGTGCTTTTCAGTATTTAGCTGCTCGTCTTAAGCAAAGTGAAGCTAGCCTATATACTTACGCCAAAAATTGTGGAGGCAACTATCTAGGATTTTGTTCTGCTTGGGGGTACTGGATTGCTGGGTGGACGGGAAATGTTGCTTATTTATTAATGCTGTGTTCTACACTAAATTATTTCTTCCCATTTTTTTCTGGACTATCTTCCAATACTTTAATTTTCAGTTCCATAATCTTATGGACAGCTATTGGCATCTATTCATTAGGTCTAAAGTTTTCTTCAAATCTAAACATTTTTTCTACTATTTTAAAACTAATTCCCATTGCATTTTTCCTATTTATCTGTTGCACTAATTTTAGTGGCGTCACTTTTATAACTAACTGGCAAGAAATTTCTCCTGTTCCTCTCTTTATTCAGATAAAAAAAATAATGCTAGTTACTGCATGGATCTTCATTGGCATTGAAGGAGCAAGCGTTTTTAACACCCAAGCAAAAAACGTTCGGATGGTTGGTTATGCCACCATTTTAAGTTTTTTAACCATGTTTCTAGTTTACTTAGCTATAGCGATATTGCCTTTTGGCATAGATACAAGAGCTAACTTAGCAACATTAAGTTACCCTCCGGTTGGAACTTTAGCACAGCAATTGATCGGTAATTTTGGTTCCGTAATTATGCACGTTGGTTTAATTTTAGCAGTATTAGGAGCTTTTTTCTCTTGGTTAATTTTAATTCCACATGTTCCTTTTATGGCTAGTAAGATTGATAATTTATTTCCTGAAACCTTTAAAATAACCAACCGCAGAAATATCCCTATCGGAGCATTGATAATTACTGGTTTATGCGAAGAAATTTATTTAATTTTAGCCTATTATCTAAATTTTGATTATTTAGGAACAATTACCATCGCGGTCACAATGACTATTCCTGCTTATTTATTATCTGCTATAGAGTATTTACACTTGGTATGGAAACGACGTTTAACAATCCATTTTCTTTCAAAGAAAAACATATTTTTTAGCGTAGTTTCAATTCTATATAGTTGCTGGATTTTGTACTCAGCAGAACAATATTTCCTTTATTCCAGCATTTTATTTTCTATCGGAAGTTTAATTTATTTATGGCATGGTTATAATCAAAATAAAGAATTTAGTTTGAATCAAAAAGAAATTGTACTATTTACTCTTACAACTTTTTTTGCCATTATAAGTATCTATTTGATATTTTTTGGAAATTAAGTACATGTTGAATTTCTTAACTGAAATTGTAAAGGATATTTTTACAAATTTAGGATTAGAGGGTGACCCGATTATAAAACCTTCTGAACCAATTTACGGAGATTATCAGGTAAATGGCGTAATCGCTATTGCTAAAAAAAATAAACGAGATCCTCTAGAATTAGCCCAAAAGGTAATAGATCAACTTCCAAAAACAGTTTTTAAAGAAACAGGTATAGCAGGGCCGGGATTTATTAATTTGCGTTTGAACGAAAAATTTTTAGCATCTAACTTACCAAAATTTCTTGAAATTAAACCTCAAAAATTAATAACAGTTATAGATTATTCATCTCCTAATTTAGCTAAGGAAATGCATGTTGGACACTTACGTAGCACAATTATTGGCGATTCTTTAGTTAAAATTCATCGTTTTTTAGGTAATAAAGTTATTAAACGGAATCATGTTGGAGACTGGGGAACTCAGTTTGGCATGTTGCTCGCTTATATGTCAACAATGTCCTCAGAAGAGATTGCTGTAGAATTGAAAGATCTAGAAAATTTTTATCGTCAAGCTAAAATACGCTTTGATAACGATCCAGAATTTGCAAAATCCGCCCATCATTACGTAAATTTATTACAACAAAAAACGGAAAAGATTTATGATTTATGGAGAAAATTTATAAAAATTTCTATTGAACATTGTCAAGAAATATATCGCAGACTAGAAGTTGAATTAGAAGAAAATGATATTTGGGGAGAAAGTAGATATAATGACCAATTGCCAACTATTGTCGATGAATTATTAAACAAACAAATCGCAGTCATCAACAATGGTGCAATATGTGTATTTTTTGAACCAAAAGAATTACCTTCAGATAGTACACCATTTATTATTCGTAAACAAGACGGCAGTTATTTGTACGCAACAACTGACTTAGCTGCAGCCTACGACCGAATTGATAACCTAAAAGCAGATTTGATTTTATATGTTATAGATGCTCGTCAAAGCCTCCATATGCAGCAACTATTTTGCACTTTAAGAAAAGCAAATAAACTTAATCATACCAAGTGTGAACATATAGCATTTGGTGTAATGTTAGGTCAAGATGGTAAACCATTTAAGACTCGCAGTGGAGGAACCATTAAACTAAATGAATTACTAGATGAAGCGGAAAAACGGGCTTTATCCTTATTAAAGGAACGTAATTGCACTGTAGATGACCTAACAAATTTAGCTAAAAAATTAGGAATAGCTGCAATTAAATACGCAGATCTAGCAAAAAATCGTTTAAGTAACTACCAATTTGATTTTGATAAAATGTTAGCTTTTGAAGGTAATACTGCTAATTATTTGCTATACGCTTTAGTCAGAATAAAAAGTTTATTACGCAAAGTAAATAATAAACAACCAGTAGAAAATCGATTATCTATTACTAACGAATACGAGCGTAATTTAGTTTTAAAATTAATTACTTTTCGAGAGACGATCGAAAAAGCAGCTAAAGAATCTTCTCCACATTTAATCTGTAATTATTTGTACAATTTAGCTAATGAATTCATGCGTTTTTATGAAAACTGTAATATCATCTCGGTTAATACGCGAATTTATTTAACCAAAATCGTCGAAAAAATATTAAGTACGGGATTATCTTTATTAGGAATTCCGCTAATAGAGCAAATGTAAATGAGAAACTTTATTAAAATGCATAGTTTTGGAAATAGTTTTATTTTCATTAATACTTCGGATATAGCCCACGAGATAATTACTCCTGAACTGGTTACTAAATTGTGTAATCATCATTTTGGTATTGGAGCAGATGGATTGGTATTTTACAACAATGAACAAATGCGGATTTTTAACCAAGATGGCTCCGAAGCTGAAATGTGCGGTAATGCTTGCCGATGTTTAACTTCTATCATTGTTCCTAATTACCAAAAAAAAAAAATAAGTACATTAGGGGGTATAATTGAACTAGAGCATTTGGAAAAACAAGTGCGGATTACCTTAAATTTAGAAAATATTCCTAAAATAATTCCTATTAATGTTGGAATACCAGGACACTACTTAACCGTTGGTGTACCGCACTTTATTGTTTTTTTGACTGATCAAAAATCACCGCCAGAATTAGATCAATTAGGGAAAAAAATTTCTCAACATCCTTTTTTTTCTAAAGGTACTAATGTAGATTTTGTTACCTATTTAGAAAATGATATTTGGAAATTAACAACTTGGGAACGAGGAGTCGGTTTAAGTTTAGCTTGCGGTACTGGAGCAATGTCTGTAGGAGTTTTAAATGCCTTTTTATTCGGAAAAGCTACTTCTCATATCCAATACGAAAAATATTCTATCCAAGCAATTTTTTTTGATAAAAAAGTGAGTTTAACTGGTGATTTACCAGAAAAAATAGCAGAAGGAACAACGTGTTTAATTTGAATATTTTAAAACAATTAATTGATATCGACACAACTTCCGGAAAAGAAGAAAACTTAATTCCCTTATTAAAACAGTATTTTGAAACTGCAAATTTTAGCTTGCAATCGGTTGACCATAATCGACATAATTTATTAGCGACTTGGGGCATACCTAAAATTTTATTTTGCACTCATTTAGATACGGTTACTCCTCATTTTCCTTTTAAAAAAACAGGCAATCATACTTTCAATGGTCGCGGCGCTTGCGATGCTAAAGGACAAATTTTCTCACAAATTACAGCTTGTCATGATTTATTAAAAAAAGGATATTACAACTTTGGTTGGCTAGGAGTAGTAGGCGAAGAAACAACTAGCGATGGCGCAAAAATTGCTAACGAATATTTACCCGATACTAAAGTAATTATAATTGGTGAACCCACTGATAATTATTTAATTTCTGCTACTAAAGGTACCTTTTTAGTTGATTTTATTTTTAATGGTATAGCTACCCATTCAGGTTATCCTAAAGTAGATGCTATTAATAATTACTTAACATGGGCACAAAAACTAAAAAGCATTTCCTTTCCTTATGATAATCTTCTAGGGGAAACTACGTACATTTTCAGTCAACTATGTACTAATAACCCAATTAATGTTGTAGCCAATCAGTGTAGGGGAAAAGTCTTTTTCCGCACTACTTTCTCCACTCATAATGTACTTGACAAACTTCTACCTAACAAATTAAATAAATCTGACCAATTGCATTTATACCCCATGAGTATTCCTTTAAAATTAAAGACTTTCTCTGAACTACCCACTAAAACAGCATCTTTTACCTCAGATGCTTCTTATTTTACTAAAATCCCAAATAAAATTTTATTTGGTCCAGGATCCATCTTAGATGCTCATACTTTGAATGAAAAAATTACTAAATTAGAATTAGAAACAGGGATTAATTATTTAATTAAATTATTTGAAATTATTCAACGAGAAAATTTATGTTAGTTATGAAATTTGGTGGTACTTCTTTAGGCAATGCTGAAGCAATGAATCTAGTATTAGAACGCATTGTTAGCGTTTTAAATACTCAAGAACCAATATTAATTGTACTGTCCGCCCTTTCTGAAGTTACCAATCAACTAACTACTTTATCTTTAACTAAAAATTTTTCAATAATTAAAAGTTTATATGAACGTCACGCCATTATAAGTAAAATTCTGATTTCAGATAATCATTTATTAAAACAATTTCTAGAAGATTTAGATAATTATTGCTGGGGACTAAAGCAAGATCTAAATACTGAAGAAATTGACGACCGTTTAACAGCTAAAATATTAGCCTATGGAGAATTAATTTCTTCTACTTTAGTTCATTATGCACTGTTAGCTAAAACCAAACATAATCTATGGATCGACGCTCGTAATTTAATCACTACTGATTACAATTTTCTAAAAGCTAAAGTAGATTTTAAATATTCACTACCTAGAATAAAACAAATTTTGCAGCAACATTTTCGTCAATATCAAATTATTATCACCCAGGGTTTTATTGCCGGCACCAAAGATAACTTAACCACCCTCTTAGGTAGAGAAGGAAGCGATTACAGTGCAACTATTTTAGGAAGTGCTTTACACGCCCGTGAAGTACAAATTTTTACCGATACAGATGGTATTATGAGCATCGATCCTAAAATTTCACCAGCACGTTTAATAGAACACTTAACTTATGATGAGGCCAATGAATTATCAACATTTGGAGCTAAAATAATTCATCCTTTAACCATGAGTCCAGTAAAATTTTTAAATATTCCCATCAGAATTTTAAACTCTTTTAATAAATCGCTATATGGAACGACTGTAAATTCAAATCCAGGTAAATTTTTTATTAGTATCAATTATCTTAAAGAAATAACTGTTTTACGTTTTCAAATAAAAAATAAAACAAATATCACTAAATTAGGAATATATTTAAATCAGCATAGAGATGAAATTCATTTTTCTTCTTTAACTAATGACCAAATCTTAATCATAATGCAAAGAAGCATCTGGAATAAATTAAAAATTAATCGATATACTTGGCTAAATAGTTTAATTTCGGAAAATAATAGTTCTTTAATTGCAATAACCGTTGGAGGAAAAAACAACAATTGGTTAACTTTACTAAATTCAATTATTCCTCATTTCGAAAAAATACATCTGAATGAACTAGTTTTTTCAGTTTCTAAAAAAAGCTTACTACTAACTGTTCAAGAAGAACATATGGAAAACACCTTAATGTTACTTCATAAAAAATTAATCGGACGCATGAGTTAACACGTGTCTTAACATTTAATTCGGTTAAAAACGAAGAATAAATTTTACTACAGAAAAAATATTTTGGTAATTTAATATAAAAGTCCCTTCTAAAAATAACCTCTAAGAAGGGACTTGCATACAACTAATCCAAAGGAGTTACAATTGGAAATAAACTTGGAAAAGTTTCTAACATATCTAATAACTGGATAAACATTTTTTGATTACCTTTCACTTCAATTTGTTTATCATTTTTCAAATTTTCCAAAACTTCACGGCTATTAGAATTCATAATTAGATTAACTAAATCAAATTGCTTTAAATGTAAAGTAACGTCAACTTTATTCCACACTTTAGTTGTATAATTTAATACCGAATTACCTAAAAATAAAGTATATGCCTTATTCGTATCTGTAAAAATAAAATTAACGGCTATTTTCTTATTATTAGCTTTTTTAGCATCTAGACGCACACTCATATAATCAAAAATCATATTTGGAGTCATTGCTTTGATAACATCAGGAGTTACTCTTCCAGCTTTTACTTTCGGAATTCCATGACGCAATTCGTAAGCACCTTGAAGATACACATTTCTCCACATACCTGATTCAGCTTGATAACCCAACTGCTCTAAAGTATCAGCTAACAAATTCTTAGCTTCTTGATTTTCTGGATTTGCAAAAACTACATGTTTTACGATCTCTGCTACCCAACGATAATCACCTTTAGCATAACTCTTACGCGCTTTTTTCAAGAGAACCTTTTCTCCTCCTGCTAATTCAACGTATTTTTTGGCTACCTGCTTCGGCGGTAAACTATTCAAATCCGAAGGATTACCGTTATACCAACCTAGATAACGTTGATAAACTGCCCGGCTATTGTGACGCAATGTACCATAATATCCACGATTAGCCCATATTTGTCCTAAAGCATCGGGTAATTCTATTTTTTCTGCTATTTCTACCCCAGTATAACCTTTATTCATTAAATTAACCGATTGATCATGAATATACTTATATAAATCACGTTGTTTTTCTAATTCAGATACAATATTTTTATTGCCCCAGCGTGGCCAATGATGAGATTGAAAACGCACTTCTGCTTGACTTCCCCATAACTCAATTGCCTCATTAATGTATTTCGACCATTTTAGCGGATTACGTACCTCTGCACCTCTCAAAGTTAATAAATTATGCATGGTATTACAACTATTTTCCGCCATCCAAAGCGCCTTAAACTGCGGAAACCAAGTATTCATTTCCACTGGGGCTTCCGTTTCTGGAGTTAGCTGAAAAACCATTTCTACTCCATCAATTACTACAATTTCTCCAGTATTTTTAATCTCCCTTGTTGGTGGAATCAATCCACTAGCTCCAGCAGAAGTAGTAACTCCTAAACCACTACCCACGCTTCCTTTTTCATTTCTAGGTAATAAACTACCATAAGCATACATGGAACGACGCATCATTGCATTTCCTGCAATTACGTTCTCTGACACAGCATGTTCCATAAAATTTTCGGGAGCAATAATAGGTATTTTACCCGCATTAACATCTCTTTCATCTACAATACCCCGTACCCCTCCATAATGATCAATATGCGGATGACTATATACTACAGCAACTACCGGACGCTCACCAATATGCTTATTAATCAAATCAAGAGCTGCCTTGGCAACTTCGGCAGAAATCAACGGATCAAACACAATCCAACCCGTATCTCCTTGTATAAAAGTAATAT
This sequence comes from Gammaproteobacteria bacterium, assembly GCA_045580225.1. Classification (GTDB taxonomy): domain Bacteria; phylum Pseudomonadota; class Gammaproteobacteria; order UBA9339; family UBA9339; genus CAUUCF01. The sequence goes on from JAZNNJ010000003.1 coordinate 8,896, forward strand.
TAGATAAATCATACCCCCTAACTTGATAAATACGATCAGTCACTTTAAATAAACCACAACACATATTCAATTGTGCCATCCTCCATAAACTTGGATTAACGGTACTAGGAGCTGGCATATTACTTTTAATAAAATTTTTATATACTTCCAAATTCCAGATCCAATGTCCACTCTGATCTTGAATAACCATAGGATCATCAGTAGCAATAAACCCTTTCATCGCATCAATAAAATCCCTTTTATCATTAAAAGGCAATTTCTTTAAATACTTAGCATTAACTTCTTTAGTAAACTTAGTTGCTTCATTGCTAATCTCTGCACCCGCTGGCATATTCAGCAACCAATTTGCAACTA
>JAZNNJ010000004.1:0-21369 GCA_045580225.1 Gammaproteobacteria bacterium
GTTTCTTAGATTAATAAATAGTCATATTTGATTTTTATAAGATTTTATATAATATATTAATGAATATATAATATTTAACTGATAAAAACTACTACTTTGAATAGATAATTTATTAAGAGGGTAAAATGGCGATATTTGGTATTAAAATGATAGCTGGAAGACATTATCTGAAAAAGATTTTAACTAATTTTGGTTTGATAAATAATTTGTATCCTAAGGAATATAAAGAACTGTGGGATAGTATAGCTGAAGTTTCGGTATCTTGGGAAAAAGCAGCTTATGGATATTTAGCTAAAATTGGTGATTCAATTTGGAACTTAAGGATTAATAATTTTAAAAAAGGAGAACCAAAATATACTTTATTAATAGATAAACAAGTATTATTAAGTTTTGATGCTTTACCTGCCAATTGGTTAATAGCTAGTTAATAAAATTGTTTTATAGTTTTTATTATTAAATTAATAATAAAAAGGTGAAAAAATGAAACAAATAGTGGGTTTTTCAGTGTTAGATCAAGTAGTTGGTGGTGGTAAGAAACAATGTAATTGTTGCTGTTATCGAGAACCATACATTTACGGATATGAAAGTATATATGCTGGTAAAGCAAACTCAACGGGAGATTGTGCACGTATTTGTATGACTAATCCCGCAATGTATAGTGGTTTTATGAATTGTACTATTGGCATTCATGATTGTTGGAGTTTATCTAACCAGCAATTGGCAAGTGTAATACTTTATATGAGAAATAGATATGGTTTATACTATATGCAAGAAGTAGATATTAATACTTTAAACTGAGGAGGTAAGTGTGAATTTGGAAGATATAGTTGAAATTAATAGGTTAATTCTTCAGTATAGGGGACAATTAACTACCAATGAGATTAATGATAATGGTGGTTTCAAGATAAAAGATACTTTACCAAAAGATGAAGTTGGTTTTTTTGAAGTTAAGTATAATAATAAAAAAATTCATGTTATGCATGTATATGGTAATGTATATGGGTTTATTCGCACAGGTGGTAATGGTAACGAAGAACTTATCTACATTGGCAATATACATGAGGATTTAAAATCTGTATCATCTAAAGCTGATGCTATTGCAGCCAAATTTTTTATTAAAATTATCTGTTTAAAGCTCACGGATAATTTAGTACTGGATAACATTCAAGGTACTAGAGAAATAATAATTAAGCAAGAATACCGAGATAAATTACAAAAATTGGGTTTAGTAAAACAACAAGAACGAAAGTTAAATTTTGATAATATAAATGGAATTAATACCAAAGAAGAAATCGAAGGAGTTATTTTTTTATCAAGCTCCAAATATAGATATTATGAAGAATTACCTACAACGGAAATTTTTAAAAACATCGATGGTATAAATAAGCATCTCAATAGTTTATTTTTGGGCAACGATAGTGAGAATATTAAATATCAATTTATGGCTTTTTTGACGGTTTGTTCAGAATGCGCCAAAAATTCTTTATTGCAGCAATTATTAATTACTAACTTGATATATTCTTGTTATGGGGCATCAGAAAGGTTAAGTACAGAAGCTTTAAGAAACATTTTTATGAATGCAGCTAAGAACTGTGGTAATGGAGAAATTAGCTACTTATACAATAATTCGCAAGACTTGCTTCAAATTATGGATAAATGTTCAATGAAACTATGGCTAGATAGAGCAGAGAAGTATGGTAAGGATAAAGAATATTCTGATAGTAAAGGACTGTACGAAAGTTTAATTAGTAGCCAATATTACAAAGATTGCCAAACTTTGTTAGACTTAACCGATGAAAATATAAATGATAAAATAGATAGTAGTTTTGTTTCTAGAGTAATTAAATATCTAACGCAAAGAGATGCCCAAATAGTTAATCTGATGAAATTAAATAAGACAGATATTATTTTGAGAATGTTAGAAGTAGCGAAAAATGCTAGTGAAGGAGATGAAATTATTAAGAATGTAATAAGTTTATCAGGGGCAGTAATAAGTAATGATTTGTTTAAATGTTTGGTTAAATCGTACCATAATAAGTGTTGTAATAATAAAGAAATTTGTGATAAATTACATAAGATGCTTGCATTATCTAGATATGAAGAACAGGGGTTTTTAAATGAGAATGAAAAAAATACACTGAAAGAATTTTATACTGATTTAAAATCTGATATAGAAGCACAATTACAAAATTTAGATGGATTGTATAAAAGCAAAAAAGAATTAGAGTTATATGAAAAGTGTAAAGACAAAGATATCTATGATACATTAGAACGTTTAAGTAAAGAACAAAGTGTATCTTGCCATAGTTTACTTCGGATTTTAGCCAAACGAGGAGATTGTGAAGGATGTATGAAATTCATAGAAAATAATGATGGTTGTGATGAAATAAAAGCGAAGCGATTTTATTTGGCTTTAAGTAAATTATATGCTATAGAACGACTAAATAATTTGGAAATGCTTAATAGTAGTGTTTTTAAAGAATATAAGCAAATTTTGCATAATGGCGATATACCTAATATACAGGCCATTAAAGAAGTAGATTCATTATTTGAGAGTAGAAAAACAGGTTTTATCCAAGAAAAACAGTTAGTATTTGAAACATGGGTAAAATTTGCGCGATTGGCTATAAATGATCCTGGAAAAGAAGTATCAGAACTATTAAGACAGATTAGAGATAAACAATATGACGCCCTTTATAATTTATCAGTATTTAAATTTAATTCTGAAAAGTGATTTTTTTAGAGTAAAAAATTTATAAATTTAATTATAAAAATTTGTAAAAATAAAGAATTTGATTTTTATAAGTTTTAGTTATAACCTAAGAGGATAAAAAAGGTAGGATGATGAGATATTGGTTCTTAGGTTTTTTAGGTATCTTAGTTTTGATGCCTAGTTTTGCTGGACAAGTAAATGCAGTAAAACAAAAGCAACAGTTGATTACAACTGATTTTAATCGAATATTGGTTGTACCACCTGAACAGGATGAAATAGAAATTGTTCTACCTAGTAATCCTACTACGGGATACGTTTGGGCAGTAAAAGATTTTGATCGTGATTTATTGAATCTTCATGATCATTTTGTGTTTAGTAATACTAATGATAAAAAACTAGGGATGCCAATTTTAGAGCGTTTCGAATTTAAATTAATTAAAAATCGTGAAGCAAATCAACTAACCGAAATTACTTTTACCCAATTGCGCCATTTTGATGCCCAAGAACAAGTCAATAATGAAATAACTTTTAAGGTGATGATATATGCCAATTAAAACTTACTCAGAATATCCTAATTTTTTTGAGGTGCAACATCCTTTAATTCAACATAAATTAAGTTGTTTAAGGAATGTGGATACCAATAAAAAAGAATTTCAAGAGTTAACAGAAGAAATTACTACTTTATTAGTATATGAAGTTACTAAAGATTTAGAAACAGAATTAGTTGCAGTAAAAACTCCGTTGGAAAGTTGTAATTTACCGATGCTTAGTGGTTATAAACCGGTTGTGTTAGCTATTTTGCGCGCTGGAATAGGAATGGTAGGTGGTTTTCTTAAATTAATTCCATTGGCTAGGGTGGCTCATATTGGTTTATATAGGGATGAAGAAACTTTAGATCCTGTTTTATATTATTTTAAGATTCCGCGTAATAGTGAAAATCGTCAGTTTTACATTTGTGATCCGATGTTGGCTACGGGTGGAACCTTAGTCGCTGCAATTGATCAACTAAAAGATCGTGGGATTTCAAGAATTACTTTTGTTTCCCTTTTAGCTACGCGGCAAGGAGTAGAAAAAGTAATTAGTAAACATCCTGACGTAAAGATTTTTACTGCTTGTTTAGATAGAGAATTAAATGAAAATGGTTATATTTTGCCTGGTTTAGGGGATGCGGGTGATCGCTTATTTGGTACGAAGTAGATGATTGATAATTCAAATTTAAAAATTAAAATGAAAGTAATGGAAGGAAACGAGGCAGTTGCTTACGTTGCTTATCGAGTAACGGAATATAGTGCTATTTATCCTATAACACCATCTACAACAATGGGAGAATTAGCAGATCAGTGGTCTTGTGAGGGTGTTAAAAATATATGGGGAACAGTTCCCAAAGTTATAGAAATGCAAAGCGAAGGCGGAGCTATTGGTGCTTTGCATGGAGCGTTGCAGACTGGAGCTTTAGCGACAACTTATACCGCATCGCAAGGATTATTGTTGATGATTCCTAATATGTATAAAATTGCAGGAGAATTGTTGCCGACAGTAATTCATGTTGCTTCTAGAACTGTAGCAACCCATAGCTTATCTATTTTTGGAGATCATAGTGACGTTATGGGAGTGCGTGAAACGGGATTTGCTATGTTGGCTTCTGGTAGTGTGCAAGAAGCTCACGATATGGCATTGATTGCCCATGCAGTTACTTTAAGATCTCGTGTTCCTTTTTTACATTTTTTTGAAGGTTTTAGAGTTAGTCATGAAATTAATAAAATTCAGCTTTTAAGCGAAAATACCATAAGGAAAATGATAGATGAGGATTTAGTATTATCTCATCGTAATCGTGCTTTAAATCCTAATCATCCGGTGTTGCGCGGTACTGCACAGAATCCTGATATTTATTTTCAAAGTCGCGAAGCAGCGAATATTTTTTATGATCGAGTTCCTGCAATAGTTGAAGAATATATGGAGCGTTTAGGGAGATTAACGGGAAGACATTATCATGTTATGGAATATTATGGTGCAGAAAAAGCGACACAAATAATAGTAATTATTGGCTCAGGGGCAAAAACAGTACGACAAGTAGTTAAGGAATTGAATAGAAATGAAAATAAATTTGGGGTAATACAGGTTTATTTATATCGTCCTTTTGATAAAAAAACATTTTTATCAATTCTACCAGATACAGTGGAAGTTATTACTATTTTGGATCGTACAAAGGAGTCTGGTTCTGTTGGTGAGCCATTATACCAAGATGTTACTAGTGTTTTAACTGAGGCTTTCATTTCTGCTAAAATAAAAAAGCTACCTAAAATTTTAGGGGGAAGGTATGGATTATCTTCTAAAGAATTTACCCCTATGATGGTAAATGGAATTTTTGATAATGCAATTATAAATGATTCTAAAAATCATTTCAGTGTGGGAATTAATGACGATGTAACTGGTAATAGTATTGATTATCGTTTAGATTTTAAGTTAAACATTACTGACCAGAGTAGGGCTATTTTTTATGGGTTAGGTTCCGATGGAACAGTAGGGGCTAATAAAAATACGATAAAGATTATTGGTCAGGAAACAGATCTTTATGCGCAAGGATATTTTGTATACGATTCGAAAAAATCAGGTTCTAAGACTGTTTCTCATTTGCGTTTTTCTAAAAACCCTATTGAATCACCTTATTTATTAACGGAAGCTGATTTTATTGGTTGTCACCAATTTAATTTCGTAAATTCAAGTACGTTCTTAGATATTGCTGCTTGTGGTGCTACTTTTTTGTTAAATGCTCCTTTTAGTAAAGAAGAGATTTGGCAACATTTGCCTAAAATTATCGTGCAAAAGATTATCGATAAAAAATTGAAATTTTATATAATTGACGCTTATAAAGTAGCAGCTGCAGCTAAAATGGGTAATCGTATTAATACGATTATGCAAACTTGTTTTTTTGCTATTTCTGGAATTTTGCCGCGAGATGAAGCTATTTCTAAAATAAAGGAAACAATTAAAAATACTTACCATAAAAAAGGTAGCGAAGTAGTGGAGCGTAATTTTGCAGCAGTGGATAAAACTTTAGAGAATTTATTTGAAGTTCCATTGATAGATAAAATTCCGGATGAAGCCTACGAATTAGAAATTTTTCGAGTAGTTAGTGAAGATCCGGTAGTTCAAAATGTAGTAGTTGAACTTATAAATGAGAAAGGAGAAAATCTGCCAGTAAGTAGTTTGCCGGTAGATGGTACGTATCCTACTGGCACTACTTGTTTAGAAAAACGTAACGTGTCTCAATTAGTTTCAGTTTGGAATAGTGATAAATGCATTCAGTGTGGTCAGTGCAGTGTAGTTTGTCCGCATGGAGTTATAAGATCTAAACTTTTTGAAGAAAAGGATTTGATAAATGCGCCAATTTCATTTAAGACAGTTCCTTGTAAAATAAAGGAATTTAATGATAAGCGTTTTCATTTGCAAGTTTATTTAGAAGATTGTACGGGGTGTGGTTTGTGTCATGCTGTATGTCCAGCAGTGGATCGTGATAATCCGGATAAGAAAGCTATTAATTTAGAACTTAAAGCTCCGATCTTAGTTGATGAACGAAAAAATATTAAATTTTTTGAATCAAATAATTATTTAAACCAAGGTTTGATTGCAGGTAATAATGCTCGGGAAATACAGTATTTAAAACCATATTTTGAATTTTCTGGTGCTTGTGCAGGATGTGGGGAAACTCCATATTTAAAGTTGATTAGTCAGTTGTTTGGGGATCGAATGTTAGTAGCTAATGCTACTGGTTGTTCATCTATTTACGGTGGAAATTTGCCTACTACACCGTGGAGTAAAGATCAAAATGGTAGGGGCCCAGCATGGTGTAATTCTTTGTTTGAGGATAATGCTGAATTTGGTTATGGTTTTCGTTCTTCAATAGATAAACAAAAAGATTTAGCGGTAGAATTGCTAAAAAAATTAGCAAGTGAAGTAGGAGAAGAATTAGTTGAACGTATTTTGAATAAGCTTGACCAAAGTGATGAAAAAAGTATTAATGAACAGCGTTGTAACTTAAATGAATTACAAAATAGATTGATGACTTTGGAAAATTATCAAGCTAAACATTTAGCAACAGTAGCGCACAATTTATTAGTCAAAAGTGTTTGGATTGTTGGAGGGGATGGTTGGGCTTATGATATAGGTTACGGAGGCTTAGATCATATATTAGCGAGTGATTTAAATGTTAACGTTTTAGTGTTAGATACTGAGGTTTATTCAAATACGGGTGGGCAGGCGTCTAAATCTACTCCTCGTGGGGCAATTGCCAAATTTGCGAGTTTTGGTAAGGGATTAGCGCGTAAAGATTTAGGAATGAATGCTGTTAATTACGGGAGTGTTTACGTAGCTCAAATATCGATTGGTGCTAATATGTTGCAAGCGATAAAAGCAATTAAAGAGGCAGAAGCTTACCCCGGACCATCTTTAATTATTGCGTACAGCCATTGTATTGCACATGGATTTAATTTAAATAACGGTTTAAACCAACAAAGATTAGCGGTTAACAGTGGTTTTTGGCCTTTGTATCGTTATAATCCATTGAGAAAAGAAGAAAATTTAAATGCTATGCAGATAGATTCCAAAGATCCGAGTGTATCTTTAAAAGATTATGTTTATAATGAACAGCGTTTTAAATTATTATTATCTCAGGATCCAGAAAGGGCCAGATTATTATTAGAGCAATTGGAATTGGATGTAAAACAGCGCTGGGATAAATTAAAGGCGGTAATTTAATATGATTAATGTTTGTTTAGCTGCTGATGATGGTTATGCAGTACATGCAGGGACTGTGATAGCGTCAATTTTGCTAAATAGTCAAGCTTCGTTTGTTTTTTATTTAATCGATGAGGGTATTTCTGAAAATAATAAGAAATCGTTAGAAGAGATGCTTATTTTAGGAAGTGGTAAAATTATTTTTTTAGAAGTTTCTCAAAAATATAAGAGTTTTTTTAGAGATACTAAAACACATAAATATATAACTTTACCTACTTATTATAGATTAATATTAGAAGAATTATTGCCCAAGGAAATCAACCGAGTAATTTATTTAGATTGTGATGTGATTGTTAATGATGATTTAGCAACTTTATATCGTTGGAAGTTAGAAAAAGGCAAAGTGATTGGTGGAGTTAAGGATTTGAATTGGCGACGTAGTAATGAACAAAATTATATTAATCCTGGTGTAATGTTAGTTGATCTGGAAGCGATGCGCTGTGGTAAGTATCAAGAAAAATTGCTAAATTACATCGAGAATAATAGAAAAGCAATAAAATTAGGAGATCAAGAAATTATTAATACAGTGTTAGCTGAGAAGATTTGTTTATTACCCGCAGAGTGGAATTTACAAACTAGTAATTTTGTGAATCGTTCTAGTTATGTTCGTCGACCTAAAATTATTCATTATGTCGGTAAACAAAAGCCATGGATATTTGGTAGTTGGAATTGGTATCAGCGAGAATATCAAAAAGTTTTAGACAGTATTCCCTGGAGAATTAAAAAAGATAAAGTTTGGAAAATGAAAGGCAGAATAAAAGCAGTTTTAGGATATTTTAAATATCGTCCATTTTTCTGGATTCGCCCTAGATTTTATCGTGCAGTATGGTACACTTGGTTCCATGAATAAGTTAACTATTGCTTATGCTACAAATCGTTACTATTTGCCTTTAACTTTGGTATCGATGGTTAGTGTTATCCTAAATAACCCTGGGGTTCATTTTATTATTTTATACACTGATTTGATTAAAGATGATTTACTGATTGTTGAGGATTTAGTTTCGAAATATTCGTGTACAGTAGAATTTAAAATGGTAAATATTAAAGAGTTTGAAGAGTTTCCATTATCTCCATGGGTAACTGTGCATGCTTGGTTTAGAATTAAGTTAGCAGATTGGTTTTTGAACTTGGATAGGATATTATATTTAGATTGCGATACTCTAGTGTTGGAAAATTTAGATTTTTTATGGAAGACAGATTTAACTAATAAATATGTAGCTGTAGTGGAAGATGTTTGGGGAAGTAGCAAGCATTGTAATAGGTTAAAAATGAAAAGTAAAAGTTATTTTAATTCAGGAATGATTTTAATAGCTTGTGATATTTGGCGTAAAAATAATTTATTTGAACAAATGAGAAAGTTTTGTTTAGAAAGCAAAGAGAATATTATTTTTTGTGACCAAGATACTCTAAATAAAGTAATTGACGAAGATAAAGTAATTTTAGATCCTAAGTTTAATTTTATGGACACTTGGTGGAGGCATTATCATTATGATTATGTTGGTGAAATGGAGCAAGCTTATTTAAACGCACGAGAGGCGCCAATTATTGTCCATTATACTGGTTGTAAACCGTGGCAAAAAGGTTGTTTAAACGCTTATTTTACCCAATGGTGGGATTACGCGGCCAGGACTCCTGTTTATTCGATATTAAAAAATAAATTTTTATCTAGCGAACGATTTTATAAAAAACGTCCATTTTTTAGATGGTTATTGAGTTTTCATTATACATTAAGAGGTAGGAAAAAAATCCCTACTTTTACTTTTTTAGGTAAAGAATATTATTATGGATAATCCGCAGATTTCAGTAATTATTCCCGTATATAACGCTGCTAAATATTTATATGAGGCTTTAGAGTCTTTAGTTAACCAAGTTTTTAAAGATTGGGAAGCTTGGTTAATCAATGATGGTTCTACAGATGGTTCTTTGTTGATTTTAGAAGAGTTTGTACGACGTGATTCTAGATTTAAAATTTTAAATCAAGTAAATAAAGGTTATGGGTCAGCTATTAATAATGGTTTATTTCATGCGCGAGGTAAATATATTGCCATTTTTGAGCCTGATGATCTTTTACATATGGAATGTTACCAAAAATTATGGGAATTAGCGGAAAAAACTGGTTGTTGTGTAGTAAAAGCAAATTATGCATCTTTATGGGGGAATGGTAAAAACGAAGTTGTTTTAATTAACGAACAATTTTCTCGTTTTGCAGTTCAATCGCCATTAGATTTAACTAAACATCCAGAGTTTTTAGCGGTTCATGCCAGTGTTTGGTGCGGGTTGTACCTTAAAGATTTTTTGCAAAAGTTTAATTTAAAAATGCTAGAAACTCCGGGAGCTGCATTTCAAGATATTTCTTTTACGTTTAAGACATTAATTTCTGCTCGTAAGGTTGGTTTAATTGATGAACCATTGTATTATTATCGTCAAGATAATACTAATTCTTCGATTAATAATGTAAGTAAAATTTATTGTATTTGCGATGAATTTGAGGAAATAGAAAAATTTTTAAAAGATTTTCCTGATAAAAAATATTATATGACCCAAAAATTAATAAATCAGTATCGTGGATATTTATGGACGTTATCAAGAATTGATAAAAAATTTATTCCAAAATTTATCGAGAAATTTTCTGCTATCTTTAAAGAATATTGGAATAATGGACTGCTTACTTCAAAATTTTTTCGTAAAAATAATTATTTATCTTTTAAAATTTTAATTAAATATCCTTGGCTATATTGTAGATGGCATGGGGTAAAAATGGTATTAAAAAAAATTAAAAATTGGCGAAAAAAAATTCTTAGATTGCATTTAGGAAAAGGAAGATGCGAATTAATATTTTTTGGAATAAAATTAATGGGGTATAAAAAATGATTTTAGTAACGGGCGGAGCAGGTTATATCGGTAGTCACGTGGTATTAAATTTATTAGAAAAAGGGGAGACAATCATTATTTTTGATGATCTAAGCAAAGGATATATAGAGACCATTGATACTTTAAAAAAAGTTGGAAAATTAATTTTTATACGTGGAGATTTAAATAATTATGAAGAGATAAGTGCAATTTTTAGTGACTATCCTATTGAAGCAGTTTTTCATTTTGCTGCATTTATTGAGGTAGGAGAAAGTGTAAAAGATCCAGAAAAATATTACCGTAATAATTTGTTGGGTGGAATAAATTTATTTTCGGCAATGCTAAAAGCAAAAGTAAAAAAAATAGTATTTTCGTCTACTGCTGCTACCTATGGTGAGCCGAAATATATTCCTATTGATGAAAGTCATCCTCAAAATCCGGTCAATGCATACGGTAATTCAAAGTTAATGCTAGAAAGAATATTAAAGGATTATGATCAGGCTTACGGTTTGAAAAGTATAATTTTACGCTATTTTAATGTAATTGGAGCAGATGCTTTAGGGAGAATAGGCGAAAATCATCAGCCTGAAACTCATTTGGTGCCTAATTTGTTAAAGGCTGCTTTGTTTAAAAGTCCTGTAAAGCTTTATGGCGATGATTATCCTACAAGTGATGGTACTTGCGTAAGGGATTATATAGATGTTGAAGATTTGGCTGATGCTCATGTTTTAGCGTTAAAGTACTTGAACGAGCACAAAAAATCGATGGCTTTTAATTTGGGTACTAAAAATGGTAATTCGGTAAAAGAAATTATTAAAAAGATTGAAGAAATTGTTAGTGATAAGATATCAATAGAATTAGAGCAACGCAGAATGGGTGATCCGGCAATACTAGTTTCAGATAATCATTTAGTTAAGAAAGAATTAGGTTGGGAACCTAAACGTAATTTACTAGAAAGTATTAAAAATGCAAAGAATTGGTTAATAAAAAACGGAAGTTGATTTGCAATTTATGGCTAATTAAAGTAGTATATGAAACCAGAAAGAAGGAGGGAGTATGGATTTAGTAGCTAAGGCTTTAAGATTTTTAGCTGTAGATGCTGTTAATAAAGCAAAATCAGGTCATCCTGGTTTGCCTCTAGGGATGGCTGAAGTTGCTACTGTTCTATGGAAAAATTTTTTAAGAGTAAATCCCCGAAATCCTAGATTTGTTAATCGTGATCGATTTGTTTTGTCAAATGGTCATGGATCTATTTTATTATATAGTTTATTGCACTTAGCTGGTTTTCCTATAACAATGGATGATCTAGCTAATTTTAGACAGTTGCATAGTAAAACGCCTGGTCATCCGGAATATGATTTAAGTTTAGGAATAGAGACAACTACTGGTCCTTTGGGACAAGGATTTGCTAATGGGGTAGGGATGGCATTAGCGGAAAAATGGTTATCAGAAGAATTTAATCATCCTGGTTATCCTATTATTGATCATTATACATATGTGTTTGTTGGTGATGGATGTTTAATGGAAGGAATTTCTCACGAAGTTGCTTCTCTAGCCGGCACACACCGTCTCAATAAATTAATTGTATTTTGGGATGATAACGGCATTTCTATTGATGGGGAGGTTAAAAATTGGTGTAAAGATGATGTTGAACAACGATTTAAGGCTTATGGTTGGGATGTTTTACGATGTGATGGTAATGGTGATTTATCAGCAATTGACGAGGTTATTAGGTGTGCCAGAAGTAGTGATAAACCGGTTTTAATTGCTTGTAAAACGAAAATTGGTTTTGGATGTAAGTTTGCTGGTCAAGCTAAGGTTCATGGTGCACCGTTGGACCAACAGACTATTTCAGAGATGCGGCAAGAGTTAAATTGGCCATACTTGCCATTTGTTCTTCCTGAAGAAATTTATCGGGAAATGGATTTAAGCACTAAAGGAGAAAAAATAGAATCTGCATGGAATGAATTGTGGAATAAATATCAATTTGATTATCCTGATCAAGCTGCTGTTTTAAGCAGATATTTAGGTAGTAATGGTATTCTATCTGATGAAGTGTTCAATGAATATTTGGAAAAAATTAACCTGGAAAATTTACCATTGGCAACCCGAAAATCATCGGAGGATGCACTGAATTTTTTCGCTAAATACTTGCCTAATTTATTAGGTGGTTCTGCGGATTTAACGCCATCTAATCTTACCAAACCTAGTAATGCGCAAGATTTATTTCCTAAGGATGCAAAACAATTTGGAAAAATTGGCTATTTTCATTATGGAGTACGCGAGTTTGGGATGTTTGCGGTGATGAATGGAATAGCTTTACATGGAGGGTATTTACCCTACGGAGGCGGTTTTCTAGTTTTTGCGGGTTACGGAGAAAATGGAATCCGTATGTCTGCTATCATGAAGTTAAGAGTAATTTATGTGTTTACTCATGATTCTATAGGGGTCGGTGAAGATGGACCTACTCATCAACCTGTTGAACATTTGACGATGTTGAGGGCTATTCCTGATTTACAAGTGTTTCGTCCTGGTAACAGAGTTGAAGTTTTTGTAGCATGGAAAAAAGCATTAGATTATAATGGACCTAGTGTTTTGGCTTTATCTAGACAAAAGGTTTTTAGTTTTTTTTACGAACAGAATTGTTTGTCGGATATATCTAAAGGCGGGTATATTCTCTGGGAAAACGATAGTTGTCCAGATTTAATTTTAATAGCTTCTGGATCAGAATTAGGTTTGGCGTATGAAACTGCTAAATTAATTACAGATAAAAATATAAAAGTTAGGGTAGTTTCTATGTGGTCACAGGAGATATTTGATCAACAAACGGCAGATTATCAAGTAAAAGTTTTGCCACTTAACGTCAAAAAAGTAGCAATTGAAGCAGGAAATGGACTTAGTTGGTACAAGTACGTTAAAGATGGTAAAGTAATATCTTTAGAAAGCTTTGGTTTGTCAGCACCAGATAAAGAATTGTTTGAATATTTTGGATTTACTCCAGAAAAGGTATTAGCTAAGATTTTTGATGAAAATTAGGAGGATAAATATATGACAATTAAAATCGCGATTAATGGTTACGGAAGAATAGGGCGTAATGTTTTGCGAGCTATTTATGAAGAAGGATATCGCAAAGATATGCAAGTAGTTGCGATAAATGATTTGGGGGATGCGGCAATTAATGCCCATTTGACTAAATACGATACTATTCATGGTAAATTCAATGGTGAAGTTGATGTTCGGGATAACAATTTATTAATTAATGGTGATGTTATTAGAGTATGTTCGGAAAAAGATCCAACTAACTTGCCATGGGGAGATTTGGGAGTAGATATTGTTTTTGAGTGTACAGGTAAGTTTACTGAAAAGGCAAAGGCTATGGCGCATATCAAAGCAGGAGCTAAAAAAGTTATGATTTCTGCTCCGGGTAAAGAGGTTGATGCTACGGTAGTTTATGGAGTTAATCATCAAGTTTTAAAAAATACAGATCAAGTAATTTCTAATGGTTCATGTACTACTAACTGTTTAGCGCCAGTTGCAAAGGTATTACAGGAAAAAATTGGAATTGTTACCGGATTGATGACTACCATTCATTCTTATACTAATGACCAAGTATTAATCGATGGTTATCATAAGGATTTGCGTCGTGCTAGGGCGGCTGCACTTTCGATGATTCCTACTAAAACTGGTGCTGCTGCTGCGGTAGGTTTGGTTTTGCCAGAGTTAGCGGGAAAATTAGATGGTTTTGCTGTTAGGGTGCCTACTGCTAATGTTTCCTTGGTAGATTTAGTTTTTGAAGCGAAACGTCTTACTACTAAAGAGGAGATCAATCAATTAATGTTAGAAGCATCTAAGAGTGAGTTAAAAGGAGTATTAGGTTATAATGATCTGCCGTTAGTATCTCAAGATTTTAACCATGTGGCTTTATCTTCTGTATTTGAAGCGACCCAAACTAAAGTATTAGGAAATGTAGTTAAAGTTTTATCTTGGTATGATAACGAGTGGGGATTTTCTACTAGGATGCTGGATGTAACTAGATATTGGTTAGGATTATAAATATCAATTAAATTTTGAGGATTGGCTAAGATGGCAATATTAAAAATGACAGATATGGATTTAAGCGGCCGTAAAGTTTTGATACGGGTAGATTTTAATGTTCCTATTAAAGATGGTAATATTACTAGTGAAAAACGGTTACTTGCCTCTTTGCCGACCTTAAAGTTGGCAGTTGAACAAGGTGCTAAAGTAATGATTATGTCACACCTTGGACAACCTGTAGAAGGGAAATTTGATCAAAATTTTTCATTGCGGCCAGTTGCTGAGTGGTTAAGTAAGCATTTTGATAGGACTATTCGTTTGGAAAGTAATTGGTTAAATGGAGTAGAGGTTGCTGAAGGTGAATTAGTATTATTTGAAAACGTTCGTTTTAATGTTGGTGAGAAAAAAAATGATGAAGCTCTAGCCAAGAAAATGGCTGGTTTATGTGATATTTTCGTAATGGATGCATTTGCGACAGCACATCGTGCGCAAGCGTCTACTTGTGGAGTTGCTAAATTCGCCAAGATAGCAGTAGCTGGTCCTTTGTTGATGCAAGAAATTGATGCATTGTCGCGTGCGTTAGAAAATCCAAAAAAACCGTTAATGGCTATAACTGGAGGATCTAAGGTATCAACTAAACTGCAGTTATTGGAAAATTTTTTAACCAAAGTTAATTTTCTTTTATTGGGTGGAGGTATTGCTAATACTTTTTTGTTAGCAAAAGGTTATAATATTGGTAAGTCACTTTGCGAAGTTGATTTTGTAGACAAAGCTAAAGAGATATTAACTGTTGCAAAACAAAACAGAGTAGAAATTCCGTTACCGATAGATGTAGTAGTAACCAAAGAAATCAACAGTAGTGTACGAGGTGTAGTTAAAGAAGTGGCTAATATTGATCATGATGATATTATTTTGGATATTGGTCCACGGACGAGTAGTAATTTAGCGAAAATGATTGGGGATGTAAAAACTATTATTTGGAATGGTCCGGTAGGAATGTTTGAATTAGATGAGTTTAGTAAAGGTACTGAAGTTGTTGCTCGTGCAGTGGCTGATTCTTCAGGATTTACTTTAGTTGGTGGTGGAGATACTATAGCTGCTATCGAAAAATTTAAAATTTTACCTAATTGCTTTTCTTATGTTTCAACGGCTGGTGGGGCTTTTCTGGAATATCTTCAAGGGGTAGAGTTACCAGCTATAAAAATTTTAAAAATACGTGGTGAAAATTGATATGAAAAAAACAAAAATTGTTTCAACTTTAGGACCTGCATCCAGTTCTTTCGAAGAACTGGTTAAGATGATTGATGCAGGATTGAATGTAGTTCGTTTAAATTTTTCTCATGGAACTGCTGACGAAAAGCGGGTTTTAGTAGATACTGTACGAAAGGCTGCTGAAAGTCTTAATAAGTCAGTTGCTATTTTAGGGGATTTACAGGGACCTAAAATTAGGGTGGCTAGGTTTAAGGAAGGTAAAATCACTTTGAATGCCGGCGATCCATTTATTTTAAATGCAGACTTACCTAGAGAAGATGGAGATCAAGAACAGGTAGGTATTGATTACAAGGATTTGCCTAAGGATGTAAAGAACGGTGATGTGTTATTATTAAATGATGGTTTTATTATCTTGGTTGTTGAAAAAGTGGAAGGTAATAAAATATTTTGTCGTACTAAGGTGGGAGGTATTTTATCTAACCATAAAGGAATAAATCGTCAAGGTGGCGGATTGTCTGCTGGTGCGTTAACAGATAAAGATCGAGAAGATTTAAAAATTGCAGTTAATTTAGGCGTAGATTATATTGCTATTTCGTTTGTGCGTTCTGCTGAAGATGTTATCGAAACTAAGCGTTTGGTAAAAAAAGCTGGTGGAGCAGCTAAGATAATTAGTAAAATAGAGCGTATTGAGGCGATAGAACCAGATACCTTAAAACAAATTGTTGAAGCTGGTGATGGTATTATGGTTGCCCGGGGTGATTTAGCTGTGGAAATTGGAGATGAAGCGGTTCCTGCTGCACAGAAGTTGATGATCGAATATGCTAGAATTATTGGTAAACCAGTAATCGTAGCTACACAAATGTTAGAAACAATGATACATAATGTAGTTCCTACACGTGCAGAGGTTTCGGATGTAGCAAATGCAGTATTAGATGGAACAGATGCTGTTATGTTGTCGGCTGAAAGTGCTACTGGAGATCATCCTGCGTTAGTTATTAAAACTATGGCTAAAATTTGTGAAAATGCTGAAAAATTGCTAAGTGATAACCATTCGAATTCTTATTATCCAGCATTAGGATGCAAAAAAGAAACAGGGCGTGTTTTATCAGAGTTAGCTGTTAATTTGGCTAATAGTACTGACGTTAAGTTAGTAGGCGTTTTAACTAATGATGGTACTATGCCGTTGTGGATTTCTCGTAAAAATACTCGCTTACCAATTATTGCATTAACAGATAATAAGCAAATTTATAATCAGATGCTTTTGTATCGAAATGTTATGCCTGTAATGTTTGAATATCAAGGCAGTTGTTCAGGTTTAAAGATGGCTATAATTGAGAAATTTAAAGAATTAGGTATGGTTAAATTAGGGGATCAAATTTTACTTTTAGAAGAAAAGGAGATTAATGATCCTTTTAAAACCGATGCTTTATTAGTTTTAAAAGTACAATGAGTATTTTAGGAAAGATAGGATACGTATTATTGTTATCTTTGCTTGCGTGGAGATTGTTGCTTTTTTTGCGACAATCTCCCGATTTTTTTACGGAAGAAAATCTTTCTAAAAGTTTTTTGGTGTTAAGTTATTTAGTTTTATTTTTAGTTTTAATAATTGGTGGAATAGTATTTTTTTTAAGAAGGATGTAATTTATGAACAAGTTTATAACTAGTGATACTGTTTTTAGAATAAATTTTTTGAAAAATGAATTGCCAGCCTTATTTAGAGAAATTGTTAAATTTTCGACTACTAACGTACTTGTAAGTGATTTAAAAATTCCCAATTTAGTATCGGATAAACAGGTAGAAGCATCAGTAGATCATCCTAGTAAAATTATTAGTATGTCTTTTGATGTGCTGTATTATATGGATCAAGTAGCAAAAACATTAGCGAATAAAAATCTGCTGTTAAAAGAGTATAGTAATTGCGTTCTAAATGCTCTAGATAGTGCAAAAAAATTACGTAATGAACATAATGAGATTTTGGGAAATGATGGAGAAAAATTACTAAATGGTGATTTGGAAACATTAAAATCAATAAATAAGTCCATGGAACAATATAGTACCCAAATTACGATAAAATTGCTAAATGATTTAATTTTGGAACAAGATAGAAATTGGGAAAATTTCCAAAAAACTTTTTCTGAGAAGATGGTCAATTATTTAATGAACAATAAGGAACCCATCTATTTGAATGATGCAGAAGCCGTTGGTTTATTGGAAGATCAACCGGCAGTTGTCGCAAATAAAAAAGAGATTTTAAGTAATGCTGGCGTTAATGTGGAGGATTATTCTGATTTTAAAGTTAATTTATGTTTTTCATTACACGATTATCAAGCTAGAAATGTTGGTAAATCTTTAGATATTGTAGAGATATTACAAGGAGCTAGTAAATTACTAAAGCAATTTGAACAAGATAAGGAAACTTTGGTAAAAAATATAGAAAAGTCATTTACAGAGATCATTTATGGTTTAGATAAAACTTTGAAAAATATTGAAGAAATTAAGTTATTAAATGCTGATGATGTGCAGCGTATTAGAGAAACTCAACGTGCATATCAACAACGATTAGATACCCTAAATGCTGAAAAACAGCAAGATTTAGATAATGAACATGATGAAGTTTTTGGAATGGGTGATTAATGGATAAATTGCTAGTTTATGGCGGTCATACTATTAATGGTTCTGTAGTTATATCTGGGTCTAAAAATGCTGCATTACCAATCTTATTTGCTACGATTTTAGCAAATAAGATTGTTACTTTGCATAATATTCCACGTTTGCATGATATTGAAACTACAATTCAATTATTGAAAAATTTAGGTGTAGTAATTACTTGGATTGGTGAAAATAGTTTATTGGTTAACACTAGTAAAATAAATAATTTTGAAGCTTCTTACGAATTAGTTAAGCAGATGAGAGCTTCTATATTAATGTTAGGTCCTTTAATGGGTCGTTACCAAAAGGCAAAGGTATCTTTACCGGGTGGGTGTGCAATTGGAGTACGACCTATTGATCAACATTTGAAGGGTTTAGAAAAATTAGGGGCAAGTTTTGATTTAGAAGGTGGTTACATTACTGGTTTTACTAAGGAACGATATTTGTCAGGCAGTAAGATTACAATGGATATTGTAACTGTTACCGGTACAGAAAATTTATTAATGGCTGCGGTATTAGCTAAAGGAACAACTTATTTAGAGAATGCTGCTATTGAGCCAGAAGTTTGTGATTTAGCTAATTTTTTAAATACTTTAGGAGCAAAAATAGAAGGAATTGGTACTAATTCTTTGAAAATTGAAGGGGTAAAAGAATTACATGGCGGAGAATATACAGTAATGCCAGATCGTATCGAGGCTGGAACTTATTTAGCATGTGGAGCAATTAGTAGAGGAAAGGTTAGAGTAGAGAGAGTTAATCCTAATGATTTAACGATTGTATTAGAAAAATTTGAGGAAATGGGAGGCGATATTAGTATTGATAAGGATGCAATAGTTATAGATATGCATGGAAGTCGACCTAGAGCAGTAAATCTTGTTACTAAAGTATATCCCGGATTTCCTACTGATATGCAAGCTCAATTTTTAGCAATTAATTGTGTTGCAGAAGGTACTGGAATTATTGAGGAAACTATTTTTGAAAATCGTATGATGCATGTTCAAGAACTGAGACGTTTAGGAGCAAATATTGATTTGCATAGTAATATTGCTACAGTTTTTGGAAAAGAAAGATTATCTGGAGCTATGGTAATGGCAACTGATTTACGCGCATCTGCTAGTTTGGTGTTGGCTGGATTAATCGCAAAAGGTGAGACCGTTATTGATCGTATTTATCATATTGATCGTGGTTATGAACGTTTGGAAGAAAAATTATTAGCATTAGGAGCGAGAGTAATGCGAATTAAGAATTGAAGTTAATTTTAGTTATTTTCATATGAAAAGAGTATTTCTTTTAGTAATGGATTCTTTTGGTATTGGTAATGCAAAAGATGCAGCTAGTTTTGGTGATCAGGGGAGTAATACTTATCAACATGTTCGTCAGCAAGTGTCATTAAAACTTCCAAATCTAAATCAGCTGGGATTAAATGCGTTGGTAGATTGCCGTTTTGATAATAGTATTAA
Organism: Gammaproteobacteria bacterium; assembly: GCA_045580225.1. Taxonomy (GTDB): domain Bacteria; phylum Pseudomonadota; class Gammaproteobacteria; order UBA9339; family UBA9339; genus CAUUCF01. The sequence continues at coordinate 19,714 of JAZNNJ010000004.1, forward strand.
ATTAGTTGGTGCTTGGGCAAAGGCCAATGAAGTTAGTGTAGGTAAAGATACTCCTAGTGGGCATTGGGAAATAGTTGGATTACCGGTTACATTTGAATGGGGACATTTCGGGAATGAATTTCCTCCGGAATTGATAAATAATATTTTAATAAGAACAGAATTACCAGGTATTTTAGTAGGAGGACATGCTTCTGGTACAGAAATCATTAAAAAGTATGGTAATGAACATGAATTAACGGGTAAGCCTATTTGTTATACTTCTGCCGATAGTGTATTTCAAATTGCAGCTAGCGAAACAACTTTCGGATTAGAAAATTTATATCATTTGTGTGAAGTAGTTTTTGAATTGGTTCAACCTTATAGAATTGGCAGGGTAATTGCTCGCCCATTTGTTAAGCAACAAAATGGAATTTACGTTCGTACTAACAATCGTCGTGATTTTTCGGTTGCTCCTTTTGGAGATACTTTACTGGATAATTTAGTAAAGGAAGGAAAAAAAGTTACGTCGGTTGGAAAAATTGCAGATATTTTTGCTCATCGTGGAATTTCTAGACATTTTAATGTACATCGTTTATTAGAGACTTGGAATGTAGTTTTAGATATTGTTCAAGAGATACCAAAAATTCCAGAATTAGTTTTTGTAAATTTTGTAGATTTTGATGAATTATACGGACATCGTAGGGATGTTATAGGTTATGCTAAAGCACTAGAAGTATTTGATCAGCAATTAGGGAAATTTTTAAAAATGTTATCTTCTGAAGATTTATTAATTATTACTGCTGATCATGGCTGTGATCCAACTGCTGCCGGTACGGATCATACTAGAGAGCAGGTTCCTGTATTAGTATATGGAAATGGGTATCATGGATATTTAGGTGAAAGAGAAACTTTTGCAGATATTGGACAAACTATTGCTAAATATTTAGATATAAAGCTGTTAGCTTTTGGTAAAGAATTTTAAATGAAGGTTTTGGTATTAGCAGATGGTTTTTTAGTTCAAGAATCGTTTGTTTTGGAAATAGTTTATGAAGAACCCAGTGAGGATAACTATTTTTTATGGGATGATCGAGGTTTAAGTTTTATTTGTAAAAAACGAAAATTATTTTTTGATTTTTTAGATGAAAAAATTAAATTTAGATTAAATCACTTGTCGCGAAAGAATGAACTGCTTTTTAGGGCGTTGAATTTAAAATTAGGAGATAAGGTTTTAGATTTAAGCGCGGGTAGTGGTATCGATAGTTTCATTATTGCTAATTTTGGTTTTGAAATTTTAATGATTGAGCGTAATTGGATTATTTATTTGTTATTAAAAGATGCTCTACGACGAATTAAAGAAATTTCACGCTTTGAAAATTTAAAATTAAATTTAAAATTTGGTGAAGCAATTAATTATTTAAAAAATGATTATCCGGTAATTTATTTTGATCCGATGTTTCCAATTAAAAATAAAAAAGCTTTAAATCAAGAAAAAATGCGTATTTTTACTGATCTAGTGGGTAATGATCATGATGCATCGCAAGTTGCCAGGTTAGCTTATCAAAATGCCCATCGTTTAGTTATTAAACGACCGCGTGTGGCTGATTCTTTATTAGAAGAAAAAAAGCCAAATTTAATTTATCGTGGGAAAAGCCATCGCTTTGATGTTTATTTTAATTA
>JAZNNJ010000005.1:0-41982 GCA_045580225.1 Gammaproteobacteria bacterium
ATACGGGTAAACAACAAATGATAGGCTATATCAAAAGTAGGTTGCTTAGCTGATTTTAAAGATAAACTAATCACTGGATATTTACCCAATTCTTTTGCGTACTCTTCTCCAGCGTCCATGATTTTTAATCCCTTAAATAAAGAAGAATTATCTTTATTAAAAATACTTACGTTTTCAAAATAATAACGTAACATACTTAAATTTAAACTCTTACCAAAACGACGAGGGCGAGTGAATAAATTAACGTCTCCTTTTTTATCTAATAATTCTTTGATTAATAAAGTCTTATCTACGTAATAATAGTTATTTTCTATTAATTTTTCAAAATTATCTACCCCTACCGGCAAAGCGCGTCTGACCATACTTTTTCACTGGAAAACATATTCTTTCAGTATATACCCCATTAATGAATAATGCAAACAGCTCTATCCCACATACCTGTTAGTTTGCAATTACTAAACATTTTAATTACTATTATTTATCCTTTAGTAATAGTAATCGCCTATCTACCATGTTTTAAACTCTTAAGAAGTAATTTTTCTTTTTTCCACTGACGTTCTTTTTCAGATGCCCTTTTATCGTAATCTTTCTTGCCCTTTCCTAAAGCAAAATTTAATTTTGCATAATTATATTTCCAGTGCAAATCCAATGGTATCAAAGCCATGCCTTTTCTTTCACTTAATCCAATTAATCTATCTAATTCTTTTTTATTTAATAATAATTTTCTAGTACGATCTGCCACAGGTATAATATGTTTGGATACTGTAGCCAACGGTGAAATATTAGCATTTAATAAGAAAGCCTCGCCCTTTTGTAAAACCACATAACTTTCCGATAACTGCGCCCTTCCTGCTCTTAAACTCTTTACTTCCCAACCTTGTAAACATAATCCCGCTTCAAAAATCTGCTCAATATGATAATTATATCTAGCTTTTCTATTAACTGTAATTAAATTATTTTCAACTTTTGACATAAATATCGTAAACTTTATTTTGTTTAAATTTAATTATCATTTGATAATTCCTCTCTTTTTCTACTTTTGAATTATCTTTTTCTTTATATAAATATATTAATTTACTGTCTGAACTATCAAGCGATAATAATACTGGTTCTCCTAAAATACCAAGAACTTCTTCTTTTGTTTGTCCAAGCTTAACTTTATCAATCATGTCCTTACGAAGATAATTACCTTGAACAATAGGCACTTGATAAATACTACACCCACATAATAGACCTACGAATAAAAAAACAAACAGTTTTTCCATGCTCCACCTATTTATCACGAAACTGAACATCATATAAACTACGGTATACTCCTTTAGAATTTAACAATAACTCTTCATGAGTTCCCCTTTCTACAATCTTACCTTGCTGCACCACCAAAATCTTATCAACATGTTGAATTGTTGATAAACGGTGCGCTATCACTATAACTGTTTTTTGTTGTGTTAAGTTATAAATAGCTTGTTGGATCATTGCTTCTGAATGGTTATCTAATGCACTAGTCGCCTCATCTAAAATAATAATAGGGGCATTTTTCAAAAATGCTCTAGCAATCGCTAAACGCTGTTTTTGACCCCCAGATAATAAAACCCCATGTTCACCAATCTGAGTATTTAATTTATCAGGCAAATTTTTTACAAAATCATCTAAGCAAGCTTTACTTAGCGCCTCCCACATCTCCTCTTTGCTCGCTGTTAACTTCCCTACTAACAAATTATCCGCTACAGTACCTTCAAATAAAAAATTATCCTGAAATACTACCGCCATCTGTTGATGTAAATCGTGTAATTTCCAATTACGAATATTTATGCCATTAATCTTAATTTCACCAGAAACCACATCATAAAAACGCATTAACAAATTAGTTATTGTCGTCTTGCCACCACCTGAATTACCTACTAAAGCTAAACTTTCTCCCGCTGATAATGAAAAAGATACATTATCTAACACCTTACGATCCTTACGATATGCAAAACTAACTCCATCGAACTCTAATAACTTAAATTCTTCTTTAGGAATAAAAATTTTTCCTATTTCTGGATCTTTAATATTAGGTGACATCTCTAGAACATTAAAAATACGATCTACTGCAAACATTGCCTGCTGTAGACTAGCTAAACATGATCCCAAAGCTTTAATTGGATTATAAATCAAAAATAACGAAGTAGCAAAACTAACTAAAGCACCTAAAGTAATGTTCTTAGTCAATACCAAAAAAGTACCATAACCCACCGTTATCCCAATACCAATTGAAGCAATAATGTGCATAGAAGGTGGTAACCAAGACATTCTTTGGGTCATTTTCATTTGCAAATTAAAAAATTCATTTAATTTATTTTTTAAACCCAAAATTTGAAATTTCTGTAGGTTATAAACTAAAATCGTCTTTATTCCAGAAAATGTTTCATTATAATTCGTAATAATTCTGGCAGAAACATTCACTACTCCACCAACCAATTGCGTAATTTTTTTCCTCAAACGACCAACAGGAACCATTGTTAACGCCAACATTAATAAAGCTACAATAGCTAACTTCCACGATAAAAAAATCAAATAACAAGCTAACGAACCAACTGTAATCGAACGACTTATTAAATCTTTTAACTGATTCAATAAATCACGACATGCCGATTCTGGATCATTATAATAACGCATTAAAATTTCTCCAGAATTGTTATTATCAAAATAATAAGGATCCAAACTTAGCAACTTACGAAACATTTCAATCTTAACGTCATTAGCAATCTTATTCCCAATCCAAGCATTCAAATAAGAAGTGAAATATTGCAGCAAACCTTGAACTACAGCAAATCCTATTACTAAAATAGGCATTAACCACACCGTAAACGGTATAGTCTGCTCTACCTGATTAATATTCTGCAAACCATCAATTAATCTTTTTAATCCGTAAGTAATCAAAACATCTGAACTACCCAATGGAAAAACCAATGCTACAAACAATATAATTCTCAACCAATAAGGTTTAGCGTAAGGGATAACTTTACGAACATTTCTTAATAAAAAATTTTTACTAATTTGCTTTTTCATTTAAATTAAAACACCTCTTTTCATTGCTTTTTAGCGTACGAAAAACTAGAAATAGTATGTCCTTTTAATAAACCTTTACGTTCAAAATGCGTTTGCACGATCTTCCAATTATCTAACTTTTCTATAAAAAACTCATTATTACAAAAAAGCTGTTGAATTTGTTCAGCATAATTCTGACAATCAGTTTTTATCAACAACCCACCACCTATCTTAAGTTTTCTTGCTAACAAAAAAATAAAATCACTATTAATTAATCGACGTTTATGGTTTCTTTTTTTAGGCCACGGATCAGGAAAAAGAATCAAACTACCAATTAAACTATTTTCCGGTAAATGCTGTAAAACTTCGACAACATCTGCCCTAATCACTTTTAAATTATTTAATGGTTCTTGCTCTAATTTTCTAAATAATTTACGAAATCCATCTAAATAAACTTCAACTCCTATAAAAAGATACTCCGGATAATTTTTTGCAAGAGCAAACAAATTATCACCATTCCCAAAACCAATCTCTAATATAACAGATGAATGATTAGGTACTTCATCCACACTAATACCATACCGCTGATATCCCTTATTCCAAAAATCAGCCTGTTTTGCCGTCATCGCACGGTTACGACAAACAAAACTACGAACTGTTCTCAACATTAATGAAGCTCCTTTCTTAACAAGTGCTCACGCTTTAATCCTAGTAATAAAGCAATTGCTCCAGCTATATAGATAGAAGAATAAGTACCAATCACGATGCCAATCATCATAGCTAAAGAAAATCCATGCAATACCCTGCCACCAAACACAAATAAACAAGCTACAACTAAAAAAGTAAGCCCAGAAATTATAATTGTCCTCGAAAGAGTCTGATTAATCGATAAATTTAAAATCTCCGCTACTTTTAAATCCTTAAACTTACGGAAATTTTCTCTAACACGATCATAAACAACAATCGTATCATTTAATGAATAACCTAATACAGTTAAAATAGCAGCCAAAGCAATTAAATCAAACTCAACCTGAAAAAAAGAAAAAACTCCCAAAATTAATAACGGATCATGAATTAACGAAATAACTGCACTAATAGCAAAACGATACTCAAAACGAAAGGCAATATAGAGCATTGTCCCTAACAAAGCAACAATAATCGATAAAAAACTATTTACAACTAAAGTTTTACCTACCTGAGCACCAATCACATCTACTCGCTCTGGATCAATCCCAACAATAGTCGATACCTTATTCACCAATTGTTGTTGGTCAACTCCTTTGTGTAATTTTAACTTTACCATTACATTCTTAACATCTCCATATGCTTGAACTAATGCATCTCCCATGCCATTTTTTGCTAGTTCATCTCTAAGCTTATCATAAGAAGGACTCGCAGAAAATTTATATTCTAATTGCACTCCCCCTGTAAAATCCAAACCTAAATTTAACCCCCTAAAACTTAAAAAAAACAATGACAATAGCACAATGAAAATAGAAAAAGTAAAAGCCAACTTACGCTGTGCCATGAAATCAATTTTAGTACAATGCGAAAAAAATTCCACTACTCACCTCAAATCCCAATTGGTAATGTCTTAATAGAACGACCATTAACGAACAACCAATTTACTATCGCTCTAGAATAAACAATCGTTGTCAACATCGAACTCAATAAACCAACAAACAAAGTTACTGCAAATCCTTTAACAGCCCCATCTCCAAAAGCAAACAATACTAATGCGATAATTAATGTAGCCATATTCGCATCTATTATCGCAGCCAATGCACGCTGATATCCAGCATAGATACTACTTCTTACACCAGCCCCTAAACGTAACTCCTCACGAATCCGTTCAAAAATCAATACACAAGCATCAACTGCTAAACCTGCAGTTAAAACCATTCCTGCAATTCCGGGCATTGTTAAAGTAGCTCCTAATACAGACATAACCGCACTAACAAAAATTAAATTCATTACTAATGCTAAATTAGCAATACACCCAAAAACACGATAATAAATCCCCATAAAAAGCATGATACACGCATATCCAACCCCAATAGACAACACGCCTTTATAAATATTCGCCTTACCCATGCTTGGACCTACCGTAATTTCTTGTTCTACAGTTACTGGTGCAATCAGTGATCCTGAACGCAATAATACCGCTAAATTCTGAGCTTGTTTTTCCGATAATCCAGTAATCTCAAATTGACTACCTAACGCTGACTGGATACGAGCAACGCTAATTATTTTTTCCGATGAATGTCTAACTCTTTTTATTTCACCATCTATTTTTTTTAATTCACTTTTATATTCGACATAAACAACAGCCATGTAACGACCAATATTCTCGCCCGTTACTTTAGCAAAATTATTTTCTCTACCACTCCCCAAACGTACTTGTACGACAGGCTTACCAAATTGAGAATAATTAGCCATCGCGTAGGTAATAGAATCTCCGTGCAAAACTACTTGATCCTTTAACAATAACGGTTGACCGCGATAATAATACAAATGCGACCCCAAGGGTAAATGACCAACCAAAGCTTCGCGAACATCATTAGTTTCATCCAATAAATGAAATCTTAACGTTGCTGTCTTTCCTAGTAATTCTTTAGCTCTTGCTGTGTCATGAACACCTGGTAAATCAACACTTATGCCGAATTCTCCTTGACGCTGCACCACTGCTTCACTAACTCCTAATTCATTAACTCGATTACGTAATGTCATCATCGTTTGTTCTATCGCATAATCTGCTAATTTTTTAGTTGCAACATCAGACATTTTAGCTAATAAAACATAACTCTCCCCATGAGTACCGTCTTTAGAAAAAATATAGTCTGAAAAATATTTACTTAAACTTTCATATCCTTTTTTCAGTTCTTCACTACTTCGAAAATAAACACGCACTCCGTGCGATCCGTCACGCACTATCGATCGATAATATATTCCTAATTCCCTTAACTTCAATGCCATAGCTCGAACAGAATCCTCTCCTCGTTTACCCATTATCTCTAACAAATCTACTGATAAAAGAAAATGTACACCCCCACGCAAATCCAATCCTAATTTCATAGGACGAGCACCAATCATTTGCAACCATTTAGGATTACGACTAGCTAAATTCAAAGCAACCGTATAATCCCCAGGCAATTTTCTTTCCAAAGTTTCTTTAACCTTTAACTGATCTTCTTCATTAGTGCAACGAACTAGAACACGACCATTATTTTCTGAAGTTACTGCAACAAACCTAACCTGTTCAGAAACTAAATTTTCCTTTACCTGTTCCAATAGAGAACCTAAGTTTTCTCCACTAGAATAAATTTGAACCGAAAAATCTTCACCAAATAAATTAGGTAAAGTATAAACAACTGCGACTAATAATAACCCTAACAATAAACAGGTTTTCCACCACGCATTACGATCCACAATAGTTACCTACAATAATTAATCTAATTTTAACGTACCTCTCGGCAATAATTGAGCCACTGCCGTTTTTTGCACGATTAATTTCCCGCTTTCACTCACTTTCAATGTCAAATTATTCTCATCAATCTTAATGATAACTCCATGAATACCACCAATCGTTATCACTTCATCACTGACTTGCAATGAACTTAATAAACGCTGATGCTCCTTAGCTCTCTTAGATTGCGGTCTAATAATCATCAAATACATTAAACCAATAAAGCCAACCATTATTAATAAATTTACTGACATACCACTATTACCCATATTATCCCCTCGTTTTAATAAACATTCTTGTCACAGAATAACTATTTTAAGAATTCATTGCAATATTATTAATTTGAATACTCAATTTCCAGGATCTCTAACTCAATAACTCCAGTAGGAACAGTAGCCATTGCAATATCACCAGGCTTCTTCCCAACTAAAGATCTAGCTATCGGAGTATTAATCGAAATTTTACCATTTTCTATATCAGCTTCTACATCTCCAACTAACTGGTAAACCATTTCTTTACCAGTATCAACCTCTAAAACATGAACGGTTGTCCCAAAAACCACAATATTATTATGCGGTATCTTGCTAATATCAATTACATTAGCGTTCGCAATTTTACTTTCTAAATCCCGAATTCTTGCTTCAATAAAACCCTGTTTTTCTCGAGCGGCATGATATTCAGCATTTTCTTTTAAATCCCCTAGCGCTCTAGCTTCACCAATAGCTTTAGCGATTTGTGGACGATCTTCATTTTTTAATTTTTCTAAATCTCTCCTTAATTTCTCCATCCCTTTTACGGTAATAGGCATTTTCATCATAGCAAATCCTCCTTCTTTAATTCATATTCATCATAAGCTAATAGACAACTAATAAATATCGCTCCTAAATAACATAAAACTAACCAACTTAAACTATACACGAAATCACTACTTTGATAAACCCTAATTCCATCCTTTAAATTACCAGACCAAAAAAAATCTAAACTGTAACTAAATAATACAGGTAAAACTATTCCCCCCATTACTACTAACATATTATTAAGTCCATTAGCCATACCTCGAACAAATTGCGGTATTTTTTTAGCCAACCAAATAAAAGCTAAAGTTTGACCAGAAGCCCCTATACCTACACCGCACAACACTAACTTAATTAAATCACATGAAGAACATTTACCTAATAAGCTCAATATCGATAATAAACCAATGATACCAACAACCACCATTAAGTTAACAATTTTTATTTTAATTTTTTTTACTAAATAACCTAAAAATAAACTACCTAAAGCCAACCCCCACCATAACCAATTTAATAATTCCGCAGCTTCACTATCAGTAAACCTAAATTTAATTTGTAAAAAACTCCCTCCCCATAAACCAGCTAAAACTAAAAATGGCCCCCAAACAAAAAAAGAATATAAACCTACCCCCCAAAGTCTACAGTTTTTTAAAACAACCAACTGATTCTTTATTGTTAAGCTAGATTTATACTTTATATCTTCACCTTTACGATACCCTAATAAAGTTAAAAAACCTCCTAAAAAACCTATGATACTCAAACCCAATAAAATTTCTGACCAAGAATAGTACCGCACTAAACATAATAAAGAATAAGAACCAAAAATTCCACTAAGAGCCCCAAGTAATTCAACAAATCCAGTGTAAAAAGCGAAATATTTACTTTCAAGATAATTAGCACCCAAATATAAAGCTGTAATAAATGCTCCAGATGCAGCAGCCCCCAATAAAAAACGAGATAAAACAAAAGACCATAAACTTCCGCTCAAACTAAACCAGAGCATCCCTAAAGCAGCACTAAACCACATAATAATTAATAAATACTCAACTTTATATTTATCCAATAAAAACCCAAATAATAATTGCAAAGGAGCATAAGATAAATAAAAAGCTGAAGATAAATAACCTAAATGGACAGCATTAAACTTAAATTTATTGATTAGATAGCTAGCAATAGTACCCGGTAAAATCTGAAATACAAACACATAACAATAAAAAATTACCCCCAAAAACACCACTACATGTTTAGATTTTAAACTATGCATTATAAAAACCCTTCAATGTAGCTACTGAAACAATGTGTTTCTGCATTACCCAATATAGTTCATTATAATAAAAACCATTAGTTAACTTTAATACTGTATCTAACGCATAGACAGATAATTCGTAATAATGTCCTTTATCTGGAGGCGCCATACCTCCATAGTAAGCAGCCATTTTATGATTAAAACCTGCCTGTTTTACCCAGCTATTTACCCCCTGCAAAAAATCTGTTGCCGTTTGGCTTTCATTAGATGAAACTGAAGTTCTAGTTAAATTAGCAATTAACCAATGCAACCAAACAAAACCACACACCGGAACTGAATCTTTATCATCCAAGATAACTACAAAACTCTTTGCATTGCTAGGTACATCTAATATCTCAAAAGGAATAGAATAAGTAGGCATTCCATTTATAAAATTATTCCCTCGTTTACCATAACAATCCAAAATTACTCCATTCTGAATGGCATCACTACTTACCAACATTGTCTAGCGCCTTCTTAATCCTATCAGCAACTTCATCAACTGAACCATTGCCGTCTATCGATAAATAACCTACTTCAGATAAATTTTTATAATAATTAACTAAAGGCTCAGTTTTTTCATGATAAACTTTCAATCGATTTTTTACCGTCTCTTCACGATCATCTTCACGCTGCACCAACACATCCCCGGTAACATCATCACGACCAGCTACTTTAGGTGGATAATATTTTACATGATAACTTCTTCCAGATGAAAGATGAACCAATCTTCCAGTTAAACGTTCCAATACTAAATTTTCTTCAACTTGAATTTCAATTACGGCATCAATTAAAATTTTAGCATCTTGTAAAGCCTTAGCCTGCTTAACAGTACGAGGAAACCCGTCTAGAATATAACCGTTTTTACAATCAACATTAACTAAACGATCTTTTATCAACTGAATAACTATCTCATCATCAACTAAACCTCCGCTAGTTATAACTGCTTTAATTTTTTCCGCTAAAGGATGTTTGTTCTTAACAGCCGAACGTAACATATCTCCAGTCAAAATTAAAGGAACTCCATAATGTTTTAATAAAAACTGCGCCTGTGTGCCTTTACCCGCTCCAGGACAACCCAAAAGTATCAATCTCATATATCTAGCCTTTATTTATTATATTAACACTTAACGTACTAAAAAACAGCAAAATTCTCAACCGGAGGAATAACAAAATCAAATTTTTTCGCATCTGCCATTTGCCAAGCCAAACGATAACTATGCAAATACAAACGATGACACCCAAATTTATCAGCTATTTGATTAAAAACTTTATCCCCATATTTACGATCACCAACTACTGGAAAACCGCTATAAGCAGCATGCACCCTAATTTGATGAGTACGTCCGGTTTTTAACTCTGCTTCCAATAAAGAACAATGCTTACCTTCCTTTAACACCCTGAAAATAGTAGTTGACAATTTCCCATTTTCATTTACTTCCACTATTCGTTCATTAAAACCATTGGTTTTTTTTAAAAGAGGTAACTCTACTTTTATTTTTTTTTGTAATAATCTACCTTTAACTAATACTAAATAATATTTTTTAATTTTATGTTCTCTAATTAATTCATTTAATAATCTTAAAGTACTATTTTGCTTAGCAATGAGCAACCCACCAGAAGTCGATTTATCTAAGCGATGTACTAAAGATAAATTAACTTTAGGATAAAATTTTCTCAGCGATTCAATAATTCCCAAGGACACCCCGCTGCCACCATGAACTGCTATTCCAGTAGGTTTATTAATTAACAAGAAATGCTTATCTTCATAAATAATACAAGATAATAACTTTCCTTTATTTCGCATTTCACAATGATCATTAGATTGATTATCCTTTAAATTAATATCATATCCTACTATTTGATCCCCTAGCTGCAATCGATAATCGGCTTTAACTTTGTGTTTATTAACCTTAATTTTGCCTATACGGATAAAATAATATAGCTGACTACGTGAAGTATCTATTTTAAATCTTAAAAAATTATCGATCCTACGCCCTATATCTTCTTGCGTAATTTTAAAGTTCCAGGAACTTGTCATAACCTTACCCCAAGTTCTTCTGCTCCGCAAACAACCAAAATCTTTGTATTGCCACCCTCTTTTACTTCTACCTCCACTTGTTGATAACGTGCCTTACTAAAATAAGCGGCTATTCTAGCTAATACTTCATCTGCAACAGATAAATCCCCTAAAACTAAAGCTCCAGGAACACTCGCTTGAGCACTTTTTTTATTCAGGTTATGTAACTTTAAATAATCATTTTCTACCTGATCTCTACCAACAATAACTTTACCTTCATCTAAACGATAATGTCTTCCTACTCGCAATAACCATAGATCTTCAACTGTATAATTTTCATTTTTATATTTGAATAGATCTTTCAATCGATTACAAAAATTAACATCTGTCAATAAACATCCTCCACCTGGAGCGCTATAGCTTAATCCCCATTCGTTAACCATTGATAACTGTAATTTACGACTACGCCCGCTCCAATCTAGTAGAGCATTCCGATTAACCCAACCCATTTTTTCAGGATAAGTAGGAGGTAATAATTTAGCCGACAATGGACGTAAAATTAAATCTTTAGTTAATTGAGAACCGATAGGCATAGTATCTACCCGCTGCGACATCCCACGCTGCCCAACTACCTCCCCAGAAATCATAAAATCTGCTTTTAATTTTGACAAGTAAATTAATGCGGTCTCCATCATCATTAATTTACAATCTAAACATGGATTTAAATGTTTACCAAAACCATATTTGGGCTTCTTCAGTAAAAATAACATTTTATTGGTTACATCTACAATTTCTAATTGTATACCCAATTGCCTAGCAATTGTACGAGCTGAATCTTCTTTTTTACAACCCTTTTTATAATAAAAATCATGATCTCCTGCAAAAGGATGAACACAATGAATCCCATGAACCTCAATTCCTTGATCTAAAATCAGTTTGGTAGCTATCAAAGAATCCAAGCCACCCGAAATTAAAGATAATGCTTTCACCATAAAATAATTATTGTTCTTTTATTATCCAAAAATGATCCAATATTTGTATCTTATCCTCCCCAGACTCAATTACTGGTAGATGCACTATTTGAAAAATACTAACTAAATCCTCTATTAACGCTTTGCCTCCACCATTAAAAATTATGGATTTTTTACGAAAATATTTAAAACGCTTCCATGAAAAAAATTCAGGCAAAGAAGTATGGTACTCCACACTTCCAATCCAAACAGAGCTATCTAAGTCAATAAAATCTATATCCGATTGCCACAATTTTAGAATTAACAAACCTGATCGATTTTCTTTATCTGCCTTAGTTAAAATTAAAGCCGGTTTTCTTCCATGATAAAGAGGTAATAATGGAGAAAAATGATGATTAAAATCAGAATCAACATATAATTTTAAGGTTCGTCTAAGCACAGATTGATAATCTTGTACATTCCACCCTTTGTGAATTAATAAATCTTGAAGAAAATCTAACCTTCCAATATAAATCAAATTAAAAATATCTTTATAAAAACCTAATCGATTTTCCCGATATAATGGGATTTTATTTTGCAACTGTTCTGATAAAAAAGGATTTTCAGCATTGATTAAATGAGAAAAGGAAAGAATTTGTTTAGGCCAAATTAAAGCATATTGCTTTGATAAACTAGAATAATTAATGATTAAATTAAACATCCACAAAATAATCCCCAAAAACCATAATAATTTGTTATATCGCTTAAACCTATTAATTTTATTATTTATTCCATTAAATAAATTACTTTTATAAATTAAATTAACAACTAACAAAATTAAACTAGCTAACAACCAACCACCTAAAATATCTGATAACCAATGGACACCTAAATAAAGTCTAGAAATAGAAATCAACAAAACTATCACTCCTAAAAATAAAGCAGAATGACGTTTTTTAGTAAAATTAATGTTTATTATTGCCAAAAAACCATATATTACCGCCGATAAAGTAACATGCGCACTAGGAAAAGATGATGAAGCAATTCCATAAGCTACCATTAATGGTCGGGGTAAAAAATAAACGAATTTAAAGAAAACTGTAACTAGTATCGCAATACTTACTGTACATATCCAAAAAATACTCTCTCGCCACAACTGTACGTAAAGTAATCCTAACAACACTAATCCAGAAAATACCAGTAAAAAAGAAAGATTTCCTAAAACTGTAACAGCAATCATTAATTTATCAAAATAAGCAGTTCTAGAATTTGCCATTAATGATGCTAACATTTTGTTTAACAAAAATAATTTATTATTAAAAACTAAATAAATTAACCCTATAAAACAGCAAAACAAAAATATTATAGAAATCAATAAAATTAACAATTTTGACTTATCATCATCGTAATAATCAAACAATCGATTAAAAGGATAAAAATGCTCAATTTTTTTGATTATACAATCCATTCCTATCTTAATTCTTCTAAATAACCAAAATATACAAAACTGGATAACCCAAATAAAAAACCATAAAATTAACAAAATTAATAAACCCATCCCTATAAACTTCACAACTAATGTTTTAGGTAATTCTAATGCCAATGCTCCCAACAAATATCCCGGAATGGTATAAACAATAGCCCACACAATCGCCGATGGCAAAGTAAAATAAATGAAACGTACTGATGGCATTTGTAATATTCCAGCAATCATCGGTATTACTGCTCTCATAGGACCAATAAAACGTCCAATACAAATACTCTTACCTCCATGCTTATTAAAAAAGTCAATTCCATTTTTTAAAAAACCAGGATAACGCCTAAAAGGCCAAACTTTGTAAATTTTATCCTTAAATATTATTCCTAAACTAAAGCTCAATAAATCTCCACATAGTACTCCTGCAGTTAAAACCAAATAAACCATTTTGGCAGGTAAAATCCCAGAACCAATTAAAAAACCAATCACCGACATTAAAACTGCCCCAGGAGCTATTGCACCAATGATTGCTAATGATTCCAAAAAAGATGTTGCAAAAATTAACCCATAAGATAGATAAGGATGTATTTTAACAAAATTAACAATTAAATTAAAATCCGTTAGACACTTAAACATGACAAATTTCTCGATAAATTTGACTACTACGTAACAAACGCCCCTCTAATACTAAATTAAGCACATATTTTAACAAACGAGTAATTTCTAACAAAGTATTCTCTGTAATTTGTTCATTAGCTAAAGCTAATAAACTTTTGCCCGAAAAAGTACAGTTTGAATTAATTTTAGTTTCAATAAACCCATGCTTATAAATAAAACGATACCTTTTATCATCAACTAACATTTGACCAGTTACATCTTTAAAATTAAACCCATAACCAAGAATAGTTAGTATCTTTTTTTCAAATAAACGCAAAGCTATAACCGCTTCCTCAAAACTAGAAGCTAAATTCGATAAAGTACTTTGATATGCATCGAATAATAACGGTTCAGGCTCGTTTACCGGCAAAAATTTTAATAATAATTCGTTTAAATAAAAAACTATCCATAAATTTTTTTTTGTTACTGAATAGATTCTCAATAATTCCAAACTACTTACCTTTAAAATATCACCAGCCCCACTAGTTACACCACTTAATAAAGATAAATCCTGAATTTTACAACGATCCTTAACTTTAATCGAGGTAGTAATCCTACCTCGCTCTTTAGTTAACCACTCAATTAACAAATTCTTTTCTAAGTACCAACGACGTCTTAAAACAAAACCAGTTATGCGCTGTTCCACCACCATTAATTTTTCTTATTTTTTATTAAGTCACTATTTTGTTCTTGGTGTAAATTCAAGTATTGTACTTTTTTAGTAGGATCAGCTGATAACCACTGATTAATTTCCTCTAAATCACCTACATTTAAAGTACTAACCAATTGCTTTAATTTTAAACAAGTAACAATATAACTATACTCGTCTTTAGCTAAAACTGATTGCCTGTTATATAATTCAGCCTGTTGATCCAAAACATCCGCCATTGTACGCCTGCCAACCAAATAACTAGCTTGAGTTGATTTAAGAGAACTTTTGATTGAACGCAACGCCTGCTGGTCAGCTTTAACCTTATCAACGTAAGATTGTGTTGTCAAATAAGCAGAACGCGTATCACTTACGACCTTTCTGTAAGCTTGTTCCTGCATAGCTAGCGCTTGTTCATAAAGATACTCAGCCTGCTTAGCTGAAGCTATCACTTTACCTCCAGCAAATAAACTCATTTGTGCTGAAATCACCCCTGTTAAACCTTTATCTTTCTCTTTTGCGACTGTATCATAATCCCCAATAGAACTTCTACTTCTAGAATGTTTTCTATCTGTAGATTCTTCATAAGCTATCTGCCCATTTACTACAGGTAAATGGTTAGCTTGCGCTGTACGAATCGATTCATAAGCAGCTTGTGAAGCATATTTAGCCGCCTTTAAATTAAAATTTTGCACAACTGCCTGCTTAACCCATTCCTCCATATTTTTAGGATGAGGAGATATTAGAATAAACTTATCAGTCAATCCATTTAAATTATCATATTGCTGCCCCGTTAAAACCCATAAATTTTCTTTAGCAATATATACATTATTTTGTGCCTCAATCTCACCGGCTAATGCTGCATCGTAACGTGCCTGCGCCTCCTCATAATCAGTAACAGCCACTAACCCAACTTCATATTTACGTTTGGCTTGATCTAATAATTTTTTCGTAGCCGAACAATTAGCCTGATTATAAGCCAAAATATCCTCTTGAGCTAAAACAGTTAAATAAGCCTCTGCAACTCTGAATAATAAATCACTCTCAGCTGCTAAATATTTCATATACGCCGCTTTTACATTAGCCTTATTTGCGAAATAACTACTAAGCTTACTAAAATCAAATAAAGGTTGAGTTAAATTCACATTCCAATGCCAAGAATTATTAAAACTCGTTGCTCCAAGACTTTTATTATATCCATTACCATCATAAGGAATTTGATTAGATTTAACGCGTCCTAAACTAGTACCAGCAGTAATTGACGGCAACAAATCTGCTCGTACAATAGCTAAATTCTCTTGATTAGCTAACCACTCTGCTTTAGCTGCCTTAAAAGTAGGATCATAAGCCAAAGCATCCCGATAAACTTCCACTAAACTGGCAGCTTCTACTCCTAATCCTAAACAACTACTAAACCCAGCTACCATCAAAACTTTTAATATCCTCTTCATTAACACCTCGTTATTTATGATGACATATTAATTTAATTACAAAATATAACGACTTAAATCCTCATCATGAACCAAAAAGTTCAATTTATTTTCTACATACCCAGCATCAATTTTAATTAATTTAGATTCTTTGCTAACATTAAAAGAAATATCTTCCAGTAACCGCTCCATTACCGTATACAAGCGTCTTGCTCCAATATTTTCTAATTTTTCATTAGCATTAAAAGCAATCTCAGCTATTTTCTGAATACCACTTTTTTCAAATTTAATTTCTACTTTTTCTACTGATAATAATGCACGATATTGCGCTATTAAAGAAGCTTGAGGTTGAGATAAAATATCTACAAAATCTTTAACAGTTAAAGAAGATAATTCTACCCGAACAGGGAATCTACCTTGCAACTCAGGAATCAAATCTGAAGGTTTAGTTAAATGAAAAGCACCAGCTGCGATAAACAATATATGATCAGTCTTTACAAAACCATATTTCGTACTAACTACTGTTCCCTCTACCAAAGGCAACAAATCACGCTGCACCCCCTCACGAGATACCTCTCCACCTTCATGCCCACGACCATTGGTAATAATTTTATCGATTTCATCTAAAAACACAATTCCATTTTGCTCTACCTGCTCCTTAGCCTTACTGTTAATTGTTTCATCATTGATCAAATCTACCGCCTCCTCATTAGTAAACAACTGCAAAGCTGCACTAATTTTCATGCTTTTTTTACGGGTTTTATTATTTCTAATAGTAGAAAAAAGTCTCTGTAATTGACCAGTTAACTCTTCCATACCAGGAGATGATAAAACCTCTACTCCAACACTGATTGGCAAATCTAAATCTATTGTTTCATCGTCTAATTTTCCAGCTTTCAACTGCTCAGCAAGTTCCGCCCTTTCTTGAAATTTATTATTTTGTTCATCATCCGATAATTCACTAATTGCAGATACGGGCATTAAATAATCTAATATCCTATCAAGAGCAGCTTGATACGCCTTATCATGAACCTCAAGTATCGCTTTTTCCCTTTCTCGCTTAATAGAAGCATCTAGCAAATCTCTAATAATCGACTCTACATCTCTACCAATATAACCAACTTCAGTAAACTTAGTTGCTTCAACCTTTATAAAAGGAGCATCTATCAAATTAGCAACTCTTTTTGCAATTTCAGTTTTACCCACTCCCGTTGGGCCAATTAATAATAAATTCTTAGGTTGAATCTCACTACGCAAAGGCTCGTTAACTAAACTCCTCCTCCATCTGTTACGCAAAGCCACTGCTACCGCTCGCTTAGCTTCTGATTGCCCAACAATATGCCGATCCAAAAAATCTACAATCTTCTGAGGCGTTAAAATTTTTTCTTTACGTTTAGTCATATTAACACTACAATTCTTCTATAATT
Organism: Gammaproteobacteria bacterium; assembly: GCA_045580225.1. Lineage (GTDB taxonomy): Bacteria > Pseudomonadota > Gammaproteobacteria > UBA9339 > UBA9339 > CAUUCF01. The sequence goes on from JAZNNJ010000005.1 coordinate 17,186, forward strand.
ATGTTATGATTAGTATAAATACAAATATCGGCAGCAATAGCCAAAGATTTTTGGACAATACTCTTAGCGTCTAATAAAGAATTTTCTAATAAACTACGAGCAGCTGCTAAAGCATAATTACCACCCGAACCTATTGCTATAGCTTCACCGGCAGGCTCCAAAACATCTCCATTACCAGTCAATAACAAAGAATCATTACGATCAGCTACTATTAACATCGCCTCTAAACGACGTAAAACTTTATCCATCCGCCAATCTTTAGCTAAATCAACAGCAGATTTAACTAGATGTCCATGATATTTTTTTAATTTAGCATCAAATAATTCAAATAACGTAAAAGCGTCAGCCGTAGATCCAGCAAAACCCGCTATAATCTGATCATTAAACAAACGACGAAGCTTACGAGCATTGCTTTTAATTACAGTATCCCCCAAAGTAACCTGACCATCTCCACCGATCACAACACGATTATCTCTTCTGACCAGTAAAATTGTCGTCCCTCGAAACGATTCCATTAATTTACCTCCGAAAACTCCGTAATTACCTCACTATTATCCAACTGATCAGACGCCTGTTTCATACTTAACCGTATTTTTCCACCACGCTCATCAATTTCAATCACTTTAACTTTAACTTTATCACCCTCACGCAAATGATCGCCTACAAATTTTACCCGTTCATTAGAAATTTGAGAAACATGCACTAAACCATCTTTATTCGGTAAAATATTAACTACCGCTCCAAAATCCAGAATTTTAGTAACCGTGCCATCATAAATTTTCCCTACCTCAACCTCAGCAACAATTGCTTTTATTCTTTCTTTGACATCAATAGCCGTTTGCTTATCCGATGTAGCAATCGTAACCTTACCATCATCACTAATGTTAATATCTGCCCCAGTTGCCTCAATTAAACTACGAATTACACAACCTCCTTTACCGATAATATCTTTAATCTTATCTGGACTAACTGAAAAAGTAGTAATTCTGGGAGCATGATCAGAAATATTCTCACGAGGCGCAGGCAAACTCTGCTGCATCTTTTCAAAAATATGCATTCTAGCATCTTTAGCCTGTTTCAAGGCTATCCGCATAATTTCTTCTGTAATTCCATCAATCTTAATATCCATTTGTAAGGCCGTCACCCCGTCTAAAGTTCCTGCTACCTTAAAGTCCATATCTCCCAAATGATCTTCATCCCCTAAGATATCTGTTAACACTACAAATTTGTCTTTTTCTTTTATTAAGCCCATTGCAACACCAGCAACCGGAGCTTTAATCGGGACACCAGCCTCCATTAAAGATAAACATCCACCACAAACTGTAGCCATAGAACTTGAACCATTAGACTCGGTAATTTCAGAAACCAATCTAATTACGTAAGGAAATTCTTTATTACTTGGCAACACCGCCTGTAACGCTCGCTTCGCTAAATTACCATGTCCCAACTCCCTACGTTTGGGACTGCCTAACATTCCAATTTCACCAGTACAAAATGGCAAAAAATTATAATGCAACATAAACCGCTCGGTACTTTCACCTAGTGGACTGTCAACTATCTGTGCATTACTATCCACCCCCAAAGTAGTCACAACCAACGCTTGAGTTTCACCTCTAGTAAAAACAACAGAACCATGCGTTCTAGGCAAAACACCCAAATCAATGGTAATAGGACGTACCGTAAAATTATCCCTACCATCGATACGTTTATCACCATTTAAAATCTGTTGCCTTACAATCTGACGCTCTTTCTGAAAAAAATAAGCACTTATTTTACTCTCAGTAATTTCTGAATATTCTTGCAGCAACTCTGATGTAATTTGTTCTTTTAACTCATTTAGCTGCTGATTACGAACAACTTTATCATAAATTTTAAAGATTTTTTGCAAACTACTAACTACTTTTTCTTCAATTTTACTAAACCATTCAGGCTCTTCCGGCAATACAAACTCCCGCTTCACAACTCCAGCTTCATATGCTAGCTCTTTAATTGCTAAAATCGCACTTTGCATCTGATGATGCCCAAATATGACTGCATTCAACATCTCTTCTTCAGTCAATTCATTAGCCACCGACTCAACCATCAAAATTGCTGACTGCGTACCAGCTACAACTAAATCTAATTTAGAATCTTTTAATTCATTTAAAGAAGGATTAAGCAAATATTCCCCGTTTTTAAAGCCTACTCTTATTCCAGCAATCGGCCCAGCAAATGGCACGCCTGAAAGCTCTAAGGCCGCAGAAGCACCTAACATTGCAGGAATATCTGGCATTACACCAGGATCTAAAGATAGAACCGTAGCAATAACCTGAATTTCATTAACAAATCCTTTTGGAAACAACGGACGTAATGGCCGATCTATCAAACGAGAAATCAAAGTTTCTTGCACTCCAGGACGACCTTCCCTTTTAACAAAACCACCCGGGAAACGTCCATTGGCGTAATACCTTTCTTGATAATTTACCGTTAAAGGAAAAAAATCGCGTTCTTCAGTTGCTTCTTTTTCAACAACAGTTACCAATACAACCGTATCACCCATCGTAACCAACACTGCAGCATCTGCCTGCTTAGCAAGATGCCCTGTTTCAATTGTAACTACTTGATTACCGTACTTAAAACTTTTACTTAATCTCATAAATAACTTTCTATCCTCTTAATTTTAACTCAGCAATGATACGACTATAACGATCAAAAGCCTTTTCTTTTAAGTAGCTTAATAATCTACGTCGCAGATTAACTTTACGAATTAACCCTTGTCGAGAATGATGATCTTTACGATGAACTTTAAAATGCTCTGTCAACTGAGCAATGTCCGCACTCAATAAAGCAATTTGCACTTCAAATGACCCAGTATCCCTTTCATTAACACCAAATTTCTTAATAATCTCTTTTTTTTGTTCTAAACTTAATGACATAATAACACCCTTTCACGTTATAAAAAATTAATTACCGCCGCCATTTGCAGTAATTATTACTTACTCTCCATCGTTACCAATAGCTTCTACTGGGCAATTACCCATTGCCTCACTACAAGCTTTTTCTGTAGCTTTATCCACAGGCTGCTTAAAAACATAAGCAGTACCACTTTCTCCATCCTCAACAAAACAGTCACTAGCTAAATCAACACACTGACAACAACCAATACAAGTAGAATCTACATAAAACTTACCACTAACATTTTTAGCCATTTTCGCTTGTTTATCTGCCATAAATCCCTCATTTTCATAAACCCGCTAAGTATAACTATTTTTTTCAGGATAATCAATAAAAACGAAAACGCACGACTATATTACCAAAATAGTCAAGAATCATAAACAAAACAATAAATTAAACTTGATACAAGGAAACCACCTCTAGAACATCAGAATCTACAAATCTTCATTCATATTTAAATCATTAACTACATCAACCAACGATTGCATCATTTCATTTAAATTTTTATTATCACCCTCTAACTGCAATCGCAAAACCGGCTCTGTACCAGAGCATCTCACTAAAACCCTACCTAGATCCTTTTGCAATAAATTCTCAACTTCCGACAAAACTCCTTTAAATTTAGAATTACTAATTATAAACTGAGCATTTCTAGTTTTTATATCCTTATAAAGGCTGGGGTACTTGACAATTGTTTTAGTAAGTTCTGATAAATTCTTTTCTTCTTCCTTCATCACTCGTAAAACCTGAAGAGCTGCAACAATACCGTCACCAGTTGTCGTCAGACCTAAATGCAAAATATGCCCAGAATTCTCCCCACCTAATATCCATTTATGTTTAAACAACATCTCTTTAACATAACGATCTCCTACATTTGCACGCAAAAAATCAACCCCTAGTTGCTTTAAAGATACTTCTAATCCTAAACTACTAGCAATAGTACCTACTACCCCGCCTTTTAGGATTTTCATCCGATGATAAAATTCAGCTAGAATATAAAGAATCTGATCGCCACCTACTTTATACCCTAAATGATCTACCATAATAACCCGATCACCATCTCCATCAAACGCAATTCCTAAATCGGCGCCCTCTTTTAAAACCTTATTTGCTAATCCACGAATATCCGTAGAACCACACGACTGATTAATATTAAAACCATTTGGAGATATTCCAGTAGATATCACCTCCGCCCCCAATTCTTCAAAAACACTAGGGGCAATACGATAAGTAGCTCCATTAGCACAATCAATTACAATTTTAAAACCTTTTAAGCTATAATTTAAACCTAAAGTTCCTTTACAAAATTCAATATACCTGCCACAAGCATCATTTACCCTTTTTACCTTCCCTAACTCCAACGCAGGAACTACTTTAAAATCCTTATCTAATAATTTCTCAATTTCTAACTCAGCTTCATCCGATAATTTATTTCCATCCATCGAAAAAAACTTAATTCCATTATCATAATACGGATTATGCGAAGCACTAATCACAATCCCGGCTTGAGCCTTAAATGTTCTAGTTAAATAAGCTACTGCAGGAGTAGGAATAGGCCCCAACATTAACACATCTATTCCACTAGAAGTTAAACCAGCCTCTAAGCAAGATTCTAATAAATACCCAGAAATTCTGGTATCCTTACCAATTAAAATTGTCGTTTTTTCTGAGTACATCTTTTTTAAAACTCTACCAGCAGCCTGTCCCAATTTAAGAACAAAATTCGGATGAATAACATCTCCACCAAAAATTCCCCTTATACCGTCCGTACCGAAATAACGATTTACCATACAAAATCAAACCCCTAAACTTTATTCTGTAGCTCTCACTTCTTCAGACTCAACGTTACTATCATTTACTAAACCGAAGTTACCATCCATAATTTCTTTGATCTGTTCAGCATCCAACGTTTCAAACTTTATCAATGCTTTAGCCATTACTTGCAAATTCTCATAATACTTATCTAGAATAGATAAAGCCTTACCATAATTATCATCAATAATACGACGTATCTCTTTATCAATCTCCAAAACAGTAACATCTGAAATTTCTTGTTTAGAAGCGATCGTTTTCCCTAAAAAAATCTCCCCTTCGTTTTTACTATAAGCCAAAGGACCCATTTTTTCAGACAAACCCCACCGAGTAACCATATTACGAGCAATATTTGTAGCCCTTTCGATATCATTAGCCGCTCCAGCCGTAACCTCTCCTGCACCATACTGCAATAATTCCGCTATTCTCCCACCAAATAAAACGGCTATTTGATTTTCCAGCATTTTTTTAGAATAACTATAATGATCTTCTTTTGGCAAGAAAGTAGTTACCCCAAGCGCCATTCCTCTAGGAATAATCGTTGCCTTATAAACCGGATCATGTCCATCTTCAGCCAAACAATATCCAACCACTACATGCCCGGCTTCATGATAAGCTGTAATCGCTTTTTCTTTATCACTAACTAACATTGACTTGCGCTCGCTCCCCATCAAAATCTTATCTCGAGCCTTATCAAAAGATTTAACATCAACTTTATCCGAATTATTCTTAGCCGCAATCAAAGCCGCTTCATTAACCAAATTTGCTAATTCTGCCCCCGAAAAACCTGCAGTACCACGAGCAATTAATGCAGCATCTACCTCTGAATCAACTGGTACTTTTTTCATATGAACTTTTAATATTGCCTCTCTTCCTTTTATATCAGGCAACGGCACATACACCTGACGATCAAAACGACCCGGGCGCAATAGGGCAGGATCTAAAACATCTGGACGATTAGTAGCAGCCATGACAATGATTCCCTCCTTACCCATAAAACCATCCATCTCCACCAATAACTGATTTAGAGTTTGTTCACGTTCATCGTGCCCGCCACCCAATCCAGCACCTCTATGACGCCCAACAGCATCAATCTCATCAATAAAAATGATACATGGAGCATTTTTCTTTGCTGTCTCAAACAAATCTCGCACTCTAGAAGCTCCAACCCCGACAAACATCTCAACAAAGTCAGAACCAGACATAAGGAAAAATGGTACTTTTGCCTCCCCCGCAACTGCTTTAGCCAACAAAGTTTTACCTGTACCTGGAGAACCCAACAACAAAACCCCACAAGGAATTTTTCCACCCAGTTTTTGGTACTTTAAAGGATTTTTTAAAAAATCCACTAACTCTTCAACATCTGCCTTAGCTTCCTCTATTCCCGCAACATCAGCAAATGTAATTTTTGTTTTATCTGGCTTCAACATTACCGCCCGACTTTTACCAAAGGAAAATGGGCCACCTTTTCCATCTCCGCCACCAGCCTTGCGTAGCAAAAAAAAGAAAAAACCTAACATTACAATCATCGGCAACCAATGGATCAAAATTGCCGGCAAAATTTTACTACTTTCTGGCGATATACCAATAACTTTTACTCCCTTTTCTATCAAAGCTGGTAATAAATTTTTATCTTCTAAAGGAATGTAAGTAGCAATTTTATTTTTATCCTTAAGAACAGCCAACACATGGCGATCCTCAATTTCAACCTGAGAAACATTACCATCATTGATTTCCTGTACTAATTGAGAATAAGCTACTTTCTTAATATTTCTAGTTTTAATAGCCTGAGTGTTGAACAAATACGCCAAACCTAAAATAACAATCAAAAAAAATAAAAAATTTTTAAAAATGCTTTTCATATCCTATTTTTCCTTCAAGAAATGTCTCTAAACTTAATAACCCATCCGGGTAAGCTACCATAAAATAATCTTCGAAACAAGCTAAGCTTTACTGATTATAATCTCGAGTTTAACAATCAAATATTGTTAACACTGGACAATTCTTTAATTTACGTTTATAACCATAAATCAGAAAAATATTATAGAGATAAATATGCATCCATTAATTAACGTAGTCACTAAAATCGTACGTGATGCTGGTAAAATTATTTTACGTAACTTAGATCGTTTAGATACAATAAAAGTAGAAATTAAAGGCAAGCATGATTTTGTTACAGAAATTGATAAGTCCGTTGAAATATTTATAAGGGAAGCTTTACTAAAACACTACCCTAAATATTCTTTTTATGGAGAAGAATACGGATTAACCGGTGATAATGAATACCGTTGGATTTGTGATCCAATAGATGGAACTACTAATTTTATCAGAGGAATTCCTCATTTTTGTATTTCGCTTGCACTACAGCATCAAAACAAAATTGAACACGCTATAATTTTCGATCCTGTAAAACAAGAAATTTTTACAGCATCTTTAGGAGAAGGAGCGTTTTTAAATAATCACCGCATCCGAGTTAGTTTGAACAATAATTTAGAACAAACGGTAGTTGCTATTTCCGGTAAACCAGCTGTGATCTACAATAACAGCATCGCCAATGATCTATTTAATAATCAAAAATTTATTAATCTTAGGCGCATGGGTTCAGCAGCATTAGATTGCGCTTATGTTGCTGCAGGCAGAATAGATGCAGCGATAGGCATAGAACTATCTTTTTGGGACTTTGCTGCAGGAATATTAATAATTCAGGAAGCGGGTGGTATAATCAGCAATTTACCTGGAAGCAATAGCCTCATAGACACTGGAAATTTCATTGCAAGCAATATTGAATTATCTCAGAAATTATTGAAAATTTGGAACCAAAATGAACAAAATTAGAAACGTAGCAATTATTGCACATGTCGATCACGGTAAAACTACTCTGGTAGATCAACTATTAAAACAATCGGGAGCATTGAAACAAAAAGTAGTCCAGGAGGCAGGAAACCATTTAATAATGGACTCTAACGAATTAGAAAGGGAGCGAGGAATCACCATTTTAGCTAAAAATACGGCTATTTTTTGGAATGATTACCATATTAACATCGTTGATACCCCTGGACATGCTGATTTTGGTGGAGAAGTAGAACGAATTTTATCGATGGTAGATTCAGTTTTGCTACTAGTAGATGCAGTAGATGGGCCTATGCCTCAAACCAGATTTGTAACAGAAAAAGCCTTTGCTGCTGGCTTAAAACCTATCGTGGTTATTAACAAAATAGACCGTCCTCAGGCAAGACCGGAATGGGTTATAAACAAGATTTTTGACTTATTTGACCAGCTAGGAGCAAATGACGAACAACTAGATTTTCCAGTTATTTATGCATCAGCTTTACGCGGTTATGCTACGCTTGATTACCATCAAACAGCTACTAATATGGATCAATTATTCAAACTAATTGTAGACCTAGTTCCGCCTCCCAAGGTAGAATTTAATGCTCCATTACAAATGCAAATTAGTTCATTAGATTATTCTTCATTTGTAGGAACAATTGGAATAGGCAAAATTACACGAGGAAAAATTAAACGAAACCAAACAGTAAGTATTGTCGATCGTGAAAACAAAATCAAATCTGGCAAAATACTGCAAATTTTAAAATTTACTGGATTAAATCGTTATGAAGTAGAAGAAGCCATAGCTGGGGATATTATCGCTGTAACTGGGCTAGAAAATATCCAGATTTCAGATACTTTATGTGATCCAAATCATTTAGAAGCATTACCTGCTTTGGCAATTGATGAACCGACTATTAGCATGATTTTCGAAGTTAACAGCTCGCCTTTCGCCGGAAAAGAAGGAAAATTCCTTACAAGCAGGCACTTACGTGGACGTTTATACAAAGAACTTACTCATAATGTTGCACTACAGGTAGAAGATACTGAATTTCCAGATAAATTTAAAGTATCTGGTCGTGGCGAGCTCCATCTAGGAGTATTAATAGAAACTATGCGACGTGAAGGCTATGAACTGGCAGTTTCTAAACCACAAGTTATCTTAAAAGAAATAGATGGTAAAATCCAAGAACCATACGAATATTTAGTCTTGGAAATTGATGAAAACCACCAAGGAAAAATCATGGAAAGCCTGGGTAAACGCAAAGGAGAACTAGTAGCAATGGACAATGATTGGGGAGCAAAAGGACGTTTACGATTAGAATATATTATTCCTACCCGTGGATTGTTAGGTTTCCAGAATGAATTTATGAGTTTAACTTCTGGTTCAGGAATTATGTCTCACGTTTTTGAACGATACAATGAAGTCAAACACGACAATAGCATTAACCGTGGACGAGGAGTAATGATTTCAGGAGAAACAGGAAAAACAACAGGTTATGCTTTATTCAATTTACAAGAAAGAGGATCAATGCTCGTAGGTCCACAAACAGAAGTTTACGAAGGAATGATCGTTGGTATCAATGCCCGTAATGAAGATATGGTAGTAAATCCCACTAAAGAAAAACATTTAACTAACATAAGGGCAGCAGGATCTGACGAAAACATCATCCTAACTCCTCCAGTATCAATGAGCCTAGAAAAAGCCTTTGAATTCATTGAAGATGATGAATTGATTGAAATCACTCCCACTAATTTAAGGTTACGAAAAAAACTCCTTAAAGCCTTAGACCGAAAACGTCAACAACATTAACTTTTTATAATAAAAAGGTCACTATTAAAAAAAGTGGTGACCTTTTTTTTGTTGTAAACAATAACTAAAAACTTCCAGCAATACCCATTCCTGCAATTCCTCCAGCCATAAGTCCAGCACCCAGCCACATAAGATTATTGTAAATTGCACCGAACCCGCTACCACAACACCATCTTGCAGAAGTACCACAACCTAATACTGGTCTATTAATTAAAAATTCATGCTGTTCATCATGAACTTCTTGAATAACCGTATTTGTAGCAGGATCATATTCTTGCATATCAATCACTCCAGGCAAAAACAAACCGACTGAAGTAGAACCACTCCTAATGGGAGGACATAAACCTAACAAACCAACAGTAAACATAACAACACCAGCGGCAAATACCGCCGCAGAATAGGCATAATTTTCGGGATTACCTCCACTAACACAAGCCAATTCTTGAACACACAATTGTTTCATAAAAACCTCACACTTAATAATAAATAACATAATGATACTATCATATAACTAAACAATCAAACACAATTTATAATATAATAATAATTATTTAATGCAATTAAAGCTTATATTTTATTGTGTTTATCATTATTTATCATAAAATTCCACCAATCTTTGAAAGTATTCCCTAAACGTCTCTTAGTCATTTGAAAATACCAAAAATGTTCACGATAAGCTGATAACCCCATAATACCAATAAAAATCGTTACTAATAACGCAATAAAAATACGTCCGATCAATAACAAGTAAAAAAAATAAATTAGGAATAATACACAAAAAATTAAATAAATAATTGATGACCACCAAAAAGTTTTACGCCTTTTTTCTTCATCTGCTGCAGATAGCCCTAAGCGAGCAATTGATTCCTCGTAAGTTTCTTCCATAATTTCTTTAGGACGTTTGTTAATAGCACAAAAATTTTTAACTAAACTCAACATACGACTAACATTACTTCCTAATTCATCATAAGATACCCATGCTTTGTAGTTCACAAAGGAATAAAAAAACTTCTTCATCTTACTTGGACGCCGTTTCACACCTGTCTTTTCTAACATAATCCTTCCTCTTTATTTATTATATTTAAAACTGTCTATTCTTTTTTATCAGAATTATTTTCTTGCTTTTTCTCCATGGATGCATTTCCATTATCATCAGAAAGATTATCATAATTAAATTTACTAGCATTTAATCTAATACCTTTCGTAGAAGATGCCATTCCACCAAGCCCTTGCCCAAAAGAGTCATTACTACGAGATACCCCGCCTTTAACAGTTTCAGCATATTGTTCTTCTAAACCAACAGCCGGAGGAGATATTCCAATAACACGCATTACTTCATTATATAAAGTATAAATACATGAATATGCCAAATTAGCAATACTTAATAGTATAAAAACATAAACAACTATTACTCCAACCACTTTAAACATTGAAACTACAGCATCAAAACTATAATTAGCTCCTACACCTCCCTCACTTATACTAACCTTACCAAGTATTAATTCATAAACTTCAATAAAAATTTCATTTAAAAATGAAACACCAATATTAAAAATAAAAGCACCCAACAATAGACCAATAACCATTAAAGCAGGACGAAAAAAAATCGCTATTACCTGCATTACAAACTGCTCAGCTTCCCTAGTTAACAATAGGTTATCCTGAGAATTTGCTCCCCATAGCATTAAAAAGCAAATTAATGGAGCGGCAAACATTAAAACTAAAACCGATATAAACCAGCTCATTCCCCCAAATAAAAATAAAATCGTAGGCAACAATGGTAAATACACAGCCATTAACAATCCACTAGCTAACATTGGACCAGCAATGCCTAGTAAAATCGGCATCGTTAACAACAAAACTTCACTAACCAATCCCACAACTTGATTAGTAAAATCTTCGATAGCACCTACCGTATCAACCCACCCCGTAGTTACCCCCCAAAAAGTACCTGCCGCGACTCCTGTTTTTATCCCTACCATTATAGCAGAAGCAGCAAAACCACCTACCCCGATACCCACATTTAATTCTAATATTTTTTTAAAAATGAACATTGACTGATTAATTAACGATTCTCCAATATTTTGAATTTTAAAAATAGCGTCTTTATTCTTATTTAATTCAGCTTTCCAAGTATCAATAAAATTATTGACTGCTACATGCAAAATCATTATTGGAATTCCTCTAAAAAAACCTAATAAAAACGGAGGACCGCCTAAAGGTACCCCCATCAGGATAGAAGCACCAGCAATATAACCGTCTAAATCGCTGTTGCTAACGGTCTTGATTGCATCTAATTTACTTTGAATATTACCAGCTACATCATCATCGTCTTCTACACGCTTAACTGCACTATTTCCAATTTTATTTACGTGTTCAATTGCCCCCGACAGTATGCTTTTCCATTTATCTACACTATCTTTATCTGATATGATACTGCTTAATTTTTCTTGAAAATCCTTTTTCGAATATTTTTTACTAACCTTTAAATAACTACTTGCATCATCGATCGTTTCCTCATAAATATAAGTATTCATAAGGTGATAGTAATAACTACCCGCAAACAACCAACCTAATCCTTTAACTGCACTAAAATCAACTTCAGAAATACCATCATCATTGCTTTCCGTTTTTTTAGACTTCGCCCACAAAGACTCTGTTCCTGCCTGGTAACTCAATGTAGCATCAACTAAATCAAGTACCCCCAGATCATCTGATAACTCTTTATCTGACTCTGATGCTATTTTAGATTTATCAACGATCATGCGCGCAGCATTATTCAAACCATCAAGCATTCTTAGAGCTGCAGTTCTTTTAACAAAATTATCGTAACTAAATTTTCCACAAATACCCGTTAAATCGTCAGATAAACTTACCCCATATGAATCTTTTAATTTTCTCGTATCCACATAAGGAAATTTAATATCCCCAGATCCCTCATCACTATCTATTTTATAAATACCAAATCCATTATCCGCAAAATCAATAATAGAATTTTGCAAATTTACCATTGAACTACACGATGTTTCCTCACCACCTACACACTCATTTTGTTGATTTTCATATTCACTTTGTCGCTTACTGTCTAGAACTTCCATAATTGAATAAGAACAAACTAAAGAATCCAAAACATCTTTGCTAGAAACATGTTTATTACTACTAAAGTTTTTAAAAGTACTGTCATTACTCCCATTAATAAGCGCTAAATTTATCCCAATTCTTCTGGAACTTTCATCTGTGCCCGCCGCTACAAAAATTTGTCCATCATGCGCATGAATATAATCCAAACTTTTATTCCACAACAAATTAGCAAAACCCACACTCTGCATAATAATCCACATAATAATAACATTAATCGTAGAATATCCAGTACTTTGGGGAACAAGCAAACTAGTACTCAGAGCACAACGTATTGCTACCCAAACGGTAGTACTTTTCCCCATAGCAGAACCATCAATCGCTGTATTTGTTAAAATTTTAATAAAAGTATACGAAAGAAAAACTCCCGATATAGCTAGTAAACCGGCATTAAAAACACCAAAAATCACACTTAAAATAGATGTTCCATTAAATTTAAATTGATTAATTCCCTGTATCCTACCAAACATTTCAACTAAATATTTAACTGAAAGATCTGTACTGCTTGGAGTAAAAGTTAAACCCTTTAACATTTCTGACCAATCCTCAGCTAACACCGCATTAGCTAAAATAATCCCACCAAGCGCTAATAAACATCTATTTAACTTTTTCATAAAAAACCACTCCCCTGGTTAATATTCCAACTAAAACCGCAACTTATTCTCTGTTCCAAACTTTAAACGGCTAATATTATTACGATGACGCCACACCAAAACTAAAAACATTAACAAAATAAACAGCCACCCTTTAGGCAACATAAAAAGAAGTAACCCTAACGCAACAACAGCTGATAACAAAGAAGCTAAAGATGAATACCTAAAAAACCAAGCTACAATAATCCAGGTTACAATTGTAACTAAACCTACAAACAAATTTAAACCTAAAATTACTCCTATAAAAGTAGCTACTCCCTTCCCACCCTTAAAATTAAAAAAACACGGGAAAATATGCCCCAAAAAAGTAGCAAGACCCACTATCCCCAAACCACTCCCATTTAATCCACATAACTTACATAAATAAACAGGGATAAAACCTTTTAATAAATCACCTAACAATGTGAACAAAGCTGGTTGCCTCCCACCCAAACGTAATACGTTCGTCGCGCCGGGATTATGTGAACCATCATTACGCGGATCAGGCAAATTAAAAATTCTACAAACTAAAACCGCACTCGAAATAGAACCAAGCAAATAAGCTAAAACACTAAAAAACACTGTTAAAAACATAAATTCTCTACCACTCTATTTGATATAATTAAATAAAACTTAACAAAATCCAGGAGTAGAATCAAGTTTTTTATCAAGTTTCTTATTACGATTTAATAGTTATTTTTTTAAAATATTCCGGTTATTGCTTTAATTAAGCCATTTTCCAAAACAGGTTTAGCAACTTCAAATTTTAAGTTAACTTTATTAGCGACAGAAATGATTCTAGTCTGATATCTCTTCCAATTTGTAACCCCAAATGATTTTTGTATTAAGAGAGCACCATTACCTTGCTTTAATTCAGAACGATCTTTCTGGCGAATTATTTCCCCATTAGCAGAGCGCTCTGAAATTTGTAAATCTGCAACTACTGTATAAGTAACATCTTTAACTATTGAATCAGCAACAACTCCAAACACTCCACCAATAATACCGCCAGCTAACATAGTTTTAGTTCCACGCCCAACCGTAGCAGCAGTAGCCACTCCGGAACCAATAGAAGCGATCTCACTTCCAAAACCACCAGAAAATGCCTTTTCAGCTGCAGAAATATCTATTTTACCCACAAATAGGATATTAACTTGCAATAAATAGTGTGCTTTGCTAGCAGATTTAACAACAGCATAACCTTTATTCTCCATAATTTTCGTTATTCTATCAATAAGCTCTAACTGATGATCAGAAGTATTTTTAACTTGAATACACATTTTCATCTGCTTTTCTTCGGGAGGATCTAAAAAAATGGTGTCACTTATTCTAGTTTGAACATCTAAATTTCTTTTACTGATTGCTAATTTAGTCGCCGAACATCCGCTAATTATTACCAGCATTCCTAAACAAAATCCCCACAACACTATTTTTTTATACCAACTCATCTACCCTCAAATTAAAAGTACTAAATAGCTATTCTCCGCAATACATCAATTACTTATATAAGTTTTCAATAATTTCAAAGTATCGATCGTAAACTTTGTTACGTTTAACTTTCAAAGTTTGACTTAATAAGCCATTTTCAATCGAAAAAGCTTCTTTTAACAATATAAATTTTTTAATTTTTTCAAAGGCACGTAAATGATATTTATTTAGTTGCAATACCGCAATTTCTTTTTTAATTAGAGCTTCTAAATTAGCATCTAATAAAATTACCTGCTTTTTATCCATCCATACTTCATTTGAAATATTGCATTTCTCTAAAGCTGCTTTAGAAGGTACCACTAAAGCCCCAATAAAAGCTTTATCTTGTCCAACCAACATAATCTGATCAATATAAGGACTAACTACACAAGCCTCTTCTAAAGGCAAAGGTTCGACATTCTCTCCATTAGACAAAACAATCGTCTCTTTTAGTCGACCTACTAATACTAAATTATTATCGTTAGTTAACCACCCTAAATCTCCTGTATTAAACCACCCATCTTCCAAAAAAACGTTTCTAGTTGCCCTTTCGTCTTTATAGTAACCCTTCATGACCTGAGGACCACGAGCTACCACCAAACCCTTCTTAAAATTTGGTAAAACTTTTAAAGTTTTAGGATCTAAAATCCTTATTTCGGTGCCGTGAAGAGGTTGCCCAGCAGACCCGAGAAAATTTTTCTGCTTAACGCCTCGTAGCGTCAAAACTGGAGCTGTTTCAGTTAACCCATAACCAATACGTAAATTAACCCCTAAGATATCATAAAATAACTCATCCTGCATAGATAGAGCACCGCCTCCAGAAATAATCACTTTGAAATTTAAATTAGCTACGGTTTTAATTTTATTATATAAAATACGACTAAATAATTCATGCCATGGCTTATAAAAAGCTCTAATTAATTTATGCTTAAAAGCATCCTTTAAATTATAATCAGATTCATTAGTTATCCTACGTTCACCATACATTTTATGCTGTTTATATATACTACTAAGTTTAATTGCAAAGATAAACAATCTATATAAAACTTTAGATTTCTTTTCTAATTTTATATAAATACCATTTTTAACCATTTCCCAAATTCTAGGAACTGACATCATATAATCTAGATGATAACGAGACAAATCCTCCTTTAAATTAGGAATATTCGTAAAATGTAAATGACAAGTTCTAGTTAAAAAGTAATAAATACCTATTCTTTCATAAGCATGCCACACAGGCAAAACGTGCAATGTGGTAGCACCAGGGTAAGCCAAAATACCATCATGAGCTACTTCAATTTGATAAATAAAATTATGATGAGTTAATAATACCCCTTTAGGATTACCGGTCGTACCAGAAGTATACATAATTGTCGCAGGATCATTACGTTGTATTTCCACAGATTTAAAAGTATAAGATCTAGAACATATTTCTTCATAAGTAAACACAGGACAAGGCGAATCAGTTAAATCCATTTCTTTATTTTTATACATTAAAATTATGAAGTTTAACTTAAACTGATGTAAATCATTCTTAATCTTTTCATAAGCACTTACATCCTGGCAAATAACCGCTTTGCTATCACTATGCTTTATAATATATAACAACTCGTCCTTAGGAGCATTTGAACCTCTAACTGCATCAATTGCCCCACACTTTAAAATACCTAAATCCACAATTGGCCAACGACCATTATTCTCTGAAATTAAACTAATTACAAAACCTTTATTTACCCCTAAACTTTGTAACCCCGTTGCAAAGCTATCGACTTCCTCACGAAAATTATGATAATTTAAAGAAATACAATTATACGGGTCAGTTATTGCAGATTTATCAAGATAATCTGCTTTATGGACAAAAATCATTTCGTACACTGAATTACAGCTACTCAAATCTAATTTTTCAAAAGTTTGTACTTGTTTCTTCATAAAATACTACCTCAAATACATTAATATAACTGATAATTCCATTAATTACTAAATTTCCTAACTAACTTTTAATAAAGCAACAAAAGCTTCTTGTGGCACGTCTATTTTTCCCAAACGTTTCATTTTCTTTTTACCTGCTTTTTGCTTCTCTAACAATTTACGTTTACGAGTAACATCCCCACCATAACATTTAGCTAAAACATTTTTACGCAAAGCCTTCACCGTCTGACGAGCAATAATTTTAGATCCAATCGCCGCTTGTATTGCCACTTCAAACATCTGTTTCGGTATTTGCTCTTTTAATAGTTCTACTAATTTACACCCTCTATTATAACTTTTGTCTCGATGAACAACAGCAGTAAAGGCGTCTACTTTATCACCATTTATTAGTAAGTCAAGTTTTACTAAATCTGCAACCTCAAAATGATCGAAAGCATAATCTAAAGAAGCATAACCTCTACTTAATGATTTTAAACGATCAAAAAAATCCAAAATAACTTCACTTAATGGCACAAAATAACTTAAAGAAGCCTGATTCCCTATAAAACTTAAATCAAGCTGCCGACCACGTTTTTCAATACATAACTGCATTACTGAACCAACGTACTCTTTTGGCAACAAGATATTTACTCTAGCAACTGGTTCACGAATTTCTTTTATTTGCACGGTTTCTGGTAATTCTGAAGGATTAGAAATATAAATAATCTGTTCATTTGTAAGATACAGCTCATAAACTACCGTTGGAACAGTAACAACCAAATTTAAGCCATATTCTCTTTTCAAACGTTCTTGTACAATATCCAAATGTAACATTCCTAAAAAACCACACCTAAAACCAAAACCCAAAGCCGTAGAACTCTCTGGTTCATAGATAAGTGCAGCATCATTCAAGCGCAATTTAGCTAATGCTTCCCTAAAAGCTTCAAAATCATCTGCATCAATCGGATAAATTCCTGCATACACCTGTGGCTTAACTGTTCTGAAACCATCCAGTGGTTGAATAATTTTAGGAATACCTAAAGTATCTCCTACCGGAGCACCAAATATATCTTTAATATTAGCAACAATATATCCAACCTCTCCAGTTTTTAAACTATTTACAACTTGACGTTTAGGAGAAAAAAAACCAACGACTTCTACTTGATGCTCCTTTCCTGTAGTAAACACTTCTACCTTATCACCAACCTTAATCTCCCCCTGAAAAATTTTTACCAACGAAATAACTCCCAAATAATTATCAAACCAAGAATCAATGATCAATGCTTTACCCGAAACACCAACATTACCCTGGGGAGCAGGCAATCTTTTTACAATCGCTTCTAACAGCTCACTTATACCTAAACCACTTTTAGCACTTACTCGTAAAGCATCTTGGGCTGGAATACCTATAATTTCTTCTATTTCATGAATAACCTTATCCGGGCTAGCTTGAGGTAAATCAATTTTATTTAGAACTGGAATAATCTCTAATCCCTGTTCTACCGCCATATAACAAACTGAAACCGTTTGTGCTTCTACACCTTGAGCTGCATCTACTAATAAAATTGCCCCCTCACAAGCTGCTAAAGATCTAGATACCTCGTAAGAAAAATCTACATGTCCTGGAGTATCAATCAAATTAAGTTGATAACACTCTCCATCTTTAGCTCGATAACTTAACCGAACACTTTGCGCTTTAATTGTAATTCCTCGTTCTTTCTCCAATTCCATGGAATCTAATACTTGCTCATCCATTTCCCGTTCACTTAACCCACCACAATATTGTATCAAACGATCAGCTAAGGTCGACTTACCGTGATCAATATGAGCAATAATACAAAAATTACGAATTCTTTTCTGCATTACTATTCTCTGGCCTTAACAAAGGGAATAAAATAACATTACGAATTGAACTAATATTGCAAAATAACATGCACAACCTGTCAATACCAATACCTTCCCCAGCAGTAGGCGGCATAGCATAACTTAAAGCTTGTATATAATCTGCATCATAATGCATTGCTTCTTCATCACCTTGAGACAATGCTTCAGCCTGCTTCTTAAAACGTTCCGCTTGATCCAAAGGATCATTTAATTCTGAAAAACCATTTGCCAATTCTTTTCCATTAACAAATAACTCAAAACGATCAGTAATTTGAGGATTTTGATCATTCCTTCTCGCCAAAGGAGAAACTTCTATAGGATATTCCGTAATAAAAACCGGACCAATTAATTGTTTCTCTACAAAGTTTTCAAAAATTTCTGCTTGAATTTTACCTACTTTCCAACTAGGATCAACTATCATTTTCTTCTCTTCAGCAAACCTTAAAAGGATATTTTTATTTTCGATATCCACATCTTTAAGTTCCAACACATATCTCTTTACTGCTTCCTTTAAAGTTAAACGCTCAAATGGTTTTTCACAATTTACAATTTGTCCCTGACTTTCAAAAATTAACCCCCCAACGACCTCTTTTGCCAAACACTTAAATAATTCTTCAGTCAAAACCATGAGTTCACGATAATCTGTATAAGCCTGATAAAACTCCACCGTAGTAAATTCTGGATTATGTCTTACAGAAACACCTTCATTACGAAAACAACGATTAAGCTCAAAAACTCGCTCAAATCCACCCACAATTAATCGCTTCAAATATAATTCCGGCGCAATCCTCAAATAAAGCGGCAAATCGAAGGTATTATGATGAGTAATAAAAGGACGAGCTGACGCTCCACCAGGAATTACATGCATCATCGGTGTTTCAACCTCCAAAAACTGACGATCCTTCAAAAAATCACGTATAATGTCAATTATCTTACTTCTTTTGATAAACACATCGCGAGATTCTTCGTTTACAATCAAATCTAAATAACGCTGGCGACAACGAACCTCCCAATCTGCCAATCCATGATACTTTTCCGGCAAACTCAAAAGAATTTTATTTAAAATTTCAACTTGTTCAGCTCTAACGGTCAACTCCCCCGTTTTAGTTTTAAAAACCCATCCATTAATTCCGATAATATCTCCTAAATCCCATCTACAACAAGCACCAAAAACTTCCTCTCCTAATTCATCCTTACGCAAATAAACCTGTATCTTCCCTGTCATATCAGAAAGATTAATAAATGCAGTCTTACCCATTATCCGTTTAGCAACAATTCTTCCTGCAATCCGAATTTGTTCCTTATTAGCTTCTAAGAAATCATTATCTCGTTCTTTAAATTGAACCAAAATTTCCTTAACAAAATGAGTTCTCCTAAATTGATTAGGATAATTAAATCCCTGATCCTTCAATTGATGCAATTTTTCTAATTTTTCTTCGTCTAATTTCATACGATCCTCGACACCGAAAGCCTTAGTATAACCCAAAAAGCATTTTGTGCAAGCAATTTAACCGTAAACCTGTTGTTTTTGGATACAAAAAGTTTTAATATACTGTTGAGAAAGTAAATATAGCAGTGAAAAAATGCCCATACAAAAATTAATTCAAGAAGCTTTAAATATCCAAAAAAGAGCCTACGCTCCTTATTCAAAATTTTATGTAGGAGCAGCTGTACTAGGAGAAAATAACCAAATATACTGTGGATGTAATATTGAAAATGCATCTTACGGATTAACAATTTGCGCAGAACGAAATGCCATTTTTCAGATGGTAACAAATCAAACATACTGTATTAAAGCTATTGCTATTGTAGGATCGTGCGATCAACCTTGTGCTCCATGTGGAGCTTGTCGTCAGGTAATAAGAGAATTCGCTAAACCAGACACGAGTATCTTGTTATGTAACCAGCAAGGAAAACTACTAATTACTACCACACTAGAAGAGTTATTACCTCATTCTTTTGGTCCTGATTTCTTAAGATAGTTAAAATTTAAAATGGCTAAATTACATCTTAGCATTGATGCTTTTAATCACAATCTGGCTTTATTGCGTAGTAAAACACAAACAGAAATTGCGCTAATGCTAAAAGACAATGCTTATGGCCATGGATTATTAGAAATAGCCCAATTAGCTGCTTTACAACAAATTAAAAATGTATTTGTTAAAAACTGGAATGAAGCAAAACAAATTATTAATCTGTTTCCTAACATTACAATTTTATACCCTAACTTTAAAAACTTGCCGTGTTTAATACCTGAAAATATTAATTTGGTAGTTAATCATGTAGATCAATTAGATTTTTTGCCTAAAGGAGCGAAAATAGAAATAAAAGTAAATACCAATACCAATCGCAATGGTATTTTGCCCGAAGAATTGGACACCGCATTTTTTAAATCTATACAACGCAATCTCGTAATTTATGGAGTATTTACTCATAATGGTTACAGTAATAATGAAAACGTTAATTTTATCCGCGGAATAGAAATGTTTAACGAAATAAAAAAATTATCGTACCAACTATGTCATAAAAATAATTTGCCTATTCCGCGTTTCCACAGTTTATGTTCCAGTGGAATGATAAGATTTAGCAATAATGAAGATAATTTAGTAAGAATAGGGCTAGCCATATACGGTTATCTAGATTACCATTTACTTCCATTTGATCTCAAATTAAAACCGGTTGCATCAGTATGGTCAAACAGAATTTCGTGTAAAAAACTTACTAAAGGAACACTTATTGGTTATGACGGATTTACCAAATTACAACACAGTGGATATGTAAGTACTTACGATTTAGGATATGGCGATGGTTTTCCTCTCTTAACAAATGAAAACTTTTATTTACCTTGCGGTTTAAAAATGTTCCCGAAAAATTCCATGGATTGTTTCAGTACTTGGGGCAAAAAAAATGAATTATGTGTTTGGAATGATGCCAAATATGTAGCTAATATTTTCAAACGAAGTGTTTATGAAATTTTAGTACACTTAAGCCCTTTCATGCAACGAATATTAATCTAAATAATAATTCTTCTATGGAAAACATAACATTAAAAGGAGTAAGAACTCATAATCTAAAAAATTTTGATTTAACCTTGCCTCGCAATCGCTTGATTGTAATCACTGGAGTCTCCGGTTCAGGAAAATCTAGCTTAGCTTTTGACACGTTATATGCTGAAGGTCAAAGACGATATGTCGAATCTTTATCTGCTTATGCTCGCCAATTTTTATCAGTAATGGAAAAACCTGATGTAGATAAAATAGAAGGATTATCTCCGACTATTGCTATCGATCAAAAAACTATTTCTCATAACCCTCGTTCTACCGTTGGAACAGTAACAGAAATTTATGATTACCTCCGCCTACTTTTTGCAAGAATTGGAGAACCTTTTTGTCCCGAACATAATCTACCATTAAAAGGCAAGACTACAACTCAAATTATTGATGCAATAACAAAATTAAATTCACATAAAGTTACTTTACTATCACCAGTTTTAAATGGAAAAAAAGGTGAAGCTAGAAAACTATTAGATGAATTAACGAAACAAGGATTTATTAGAGTAAGAATAGACAATAACTTCTATCTAATTAATGAAGTTAGCTTAAATGCCCGAAAAATTCACGATATAGAAGTAGAAATTGATTGTTTAACCATTAAACCAGAAAATTACGAACGTCTATCCGCATCTGTAGAATTAGCTTTAAAAGTCTCTAATGGCAAAGTAAAAATAATTGATAATAACCAAGAATATTTTTTTTCTACCAAGTTTGCCTGTCCAACGTGCAACTACAGTTTACCAGAAATGGAACCAAGATTATTTTCGTTTAATAACCCACATGGAGCTTGTCCACATTGTAATGGCTTAGGACACGAAAGCTTATTCATTCCAGATAATATTATAATAGATGAAAACTGGTCTATACAACAAGGCGCCATAGGGGGCTGGGGAAACAACCACCACTATTTTTTTTCCATCATGGAAAGCCTAGCCCAGCATTATCACTTTAGCCTAGATAAACCTTATCGAAACTTAAGCGAAAAAATAAAAGAAATTTTATGGTACGGTTCTGGAACAGATAAAATTAATTATACCTATCATTTTAATGGAAAACTAATTCAAAAATCCACCCCGTTCGAGGGAATTTTAGCACAACTAAAAAAGCGTTACTTGAGCAATAATCTAACCGAAAGTCAACAAGAAGAATTAAAAACTTTAGTTAGTTACAAACTATGTTCTTATTGTAATGGATCACGATTACGTAAAGAAGCTAATTCAGTATTTATAAACAAAAAAAATATTGGTTATTTGACTAGTTTAAATATCACACAACTAAAGCAATCTTTAGAAAACTTATCTTTAACCCAAACTGATCATCAAATAGGTTTTCCTATCATCAAAGAAATTATCAATCGTTTGAATTTTCTAATCGATGTTGGACTAGATTACATAACTTTAAATCGTCCAGCTGAAACTTTATCTGGAGGAGAGGGGCAAAGAATCCGTTTAGCATCACAATTAGGTTCCGGTTTAGTCGGCATTACTTATGTTCTAGATGAGCCAACTGTCGGACTACATCCTAGAGATACTCATCGACTGATTAAAACATTAAAAAATTTAAGAGACCTAGGTAATACTGTTGTTGTAGTGGAACATGATAACGAAATCATCAAAAATGCAGATATTATAGTTGATATTGGACCATTAGCAGGCAAAGAAGGAGGTGAATTATGTTTCTATGGACCTCCTCAAAAATTAGCAACTGCACATAAATCCCTAACTGCAAAATATTTAACTAACCAACTTTCTGTAGTAAAAAATGAATTTATTAGCCCTCAAAAAAATAAAAAATGGTTATCGATCTACGGCGCTCGCCAACATAACTTAAAAAACTTAGAAGTACATTTTCCGTTAGGTCATTTAGTTTGCGTCACTGGTGTTTCTGGATCAGGGAAATCTAGCCTAGTAAATGATTTAATATGGCCAATAGCCGCAAAAAAACTAAATAGATCTTTTATAAAAACACCAGTAAATTTTGATAAAGTTGAAGGCCTAGAATTTTTAGATAAAGTAATTTTAGTAACCCAAGAACCAATTGGAAGAACTCCACGCTCTAATCTAGCAACATACACGGGAATCTTTAACGAAATACGAGAATTGTTTGCTAAAACACTAAACGCTAAAATAAGAGGATATTCCGCTGGAAGATTTAGTTTTAACGTAACGGGCGGAAGGTGCGAAAACTGTCAAGGTGAAGGAGTAATTCAAGTTAAAATGCATTTCTTATCTGATATTTATATTAACTGTGAAATATGTAACGGTAAAAGATATAATAAAGAAACTTTAGAAATCTTTTATAAAGATAAGAATATTGCAGATATTTTAACAATGAATGTTAATGAAGCTATTAATTTTTTTAAAAATATACCAACCTTAAACAACAAATTGAAAATTTTACAAGATGTAGGTTTAGGATACTTACAATTAGGACAAAGCGCTACAACTTTATCAGGCGGAGAAGCACAAAGAATAAAATTAGCCAAGGAATTACTAAAAAAACCCACCGGTAAAACTTTATATTTACTAGATGAACCTACAACAGGACTACATTTTCACGATGTAAATCAATTGTTAAAAATTATATTACAATTGCGAGATCAAGGTAATACTCTAATCATAATTGAACATAATATGGAAATCATTAAAAATGCCGATTGGATAATCGATTTAGGGCCGGAAGGAGGAGAAAGTGGCGGACAATTAAGAGCATTTGGACCTCCAACAATAATCAAACAAAACAATAATTCTTATACTGCTAGATTTTTATAAATAAAATTAATCCTTGACAAGGAAACATTTCTTTCTAAAAAAAGCAACTCCATAACTACCGATTACTTCATAACCTTCATCGTAAAGATTTTTAGCGTATTCTCTTTCCTCTATTTGTTGCAGAGCTTTTTGACTAGTAGTTTCTAATTCTTTTAAACTTTTAGCCACTTTTAACTCCAATATAATTGCTTGATCGTAAGTTTTTACACTCGGTATTTTTATCACGATGTCGTAACGTCCATTTCCTGATTCTCGATTAGACATTACTAAAGTATTTTCCATCGATTTTAATAAACCCAACATAAAGCCTTGATAAAAAGACTCCCCTTGATCATAAAAACTAATCGTCTCTGATAAATATTTATTAATTTCTTCCGTGATAATCTCACAATCTCCAGCTAAAATAGCTTGATGTAATTTGGTTAATTTTGCATTTTTTAATCTTGCTTCAAACCAATTCAAGATCATGTTTTTATAAACATACCGAACTTCAATATTAGGCAGCGCCAACTTCACTACATTGGTATCTTCATCTATTATCTTAGACTCTATTTGT
>JAZNNJ010000006.1:0-32462 GCA_045580225.1 Gammaproteobacteria bacterium
CCAACCACTTTAATATGTTTTGCCGTTTATCTTCAAAAAATCCTTTTTGTTCAATCTCTTCACCAGGGTTCATAATCAACCATCCTCAAAAAATTTAATTATAAATTAATATATTACACGGTAGGAAATTATATGCAAGAATACTAAAAAATATTCAATAATTAGTATAGTAATAATCGCAGATATCAACCATAAGAAAGAAAAAATAAAAATATTTATAATGAACATAAATATTTTATTTTTTTATATTATATTTATTCACACTAAAAAATCTTTTTTATTATAAAAATATTGAGATTATATACCCAATCCATTTTCAAATTAAGTAATTATTTATTTTAACTTAATAAAACAAGTTTTTTAACGAGTCGTTCTTGTCAACTTTTTCATAAACATAGTTAATTTAGATAATTTAAAATTATCGGAATAATAATGAATAATAAAACCCAAAATTGGTACTTAGTAAAAAAACAAGGAAAAATTTTCACGATCACTCAAAGAGAAAAAGATTGTATCGATTTATTAATCAAAGGATTTAGTATGAAAATGATAGCTAATGAATTAGCTATATCCCCGCGTACAGTAGAATATTACCTTCAGTGCATTAAAATAAAAATAGGTTGTTCATCCAAGTACTACATTGCAGATTTTTTCCGTAAATTACAATTAAAAAAAATTAATGCCCCTATGAGTAAATATTAATAATTTAGTTCCAGACATCATCATATCGTTTTTAAATTCTACAAATATCCAAATTACCTACTTTTTTGATCTTGCTAATTAATATTTTTCAACAAACAAAATACCTAACAAGCCAAAATTAAAAAAAATAACTTCACAATTAATTCTGTTCTTATAAACATCATAATTATATTCGCTTATTTACACTTATCTTTTGTAAGTTTTTATTTACTTCATCTAAACGTTTAGTATGAACATAGTATCTAATTTGCTCTTTTGGTATATCTAGTACTTCTTCTTTCGTAATCTTCACTTGATTTGCTACTTTGTAAATATAGTAAACCTTAGCAAATAAACTCCGTTGATAAGGAATAAGTATCCTCAAAATATTAAGACTACTTTTTAAATTTAAACTATATCTAAAACTATCTAGCTTTTCCAAAATGTCCAATATATCGTCCGCAGAACTCTGTACAGCTAGTCGTTGAAAATAAACTAAATTCCTAGCTAAATTTTGCTCCAACTTTGAAACCTTATAGTGCCTAAAAAACAATTTTAAATTATCCAAAGGAACTGCTGAAAAAATTGCACCTAATACTCTATTAGGAATAATTTTTTTAGAAATTAACTTCAGATTATCCCTAATTTGTTTATAGAAAGGAGCTAACTCCGGAAATAATTTATCCAAAGCGCCTATTTTCCTTAATACTTTTATAAAATTAAAGGGACATTCTGTTTTAAAAGCTTTTCTCCACTCTTGCCACACCCTTTCGGGCACTAAAGCATCTATCTCATACACCATATTCTTCATTAATCGCAAAGTAGCAGGTGCAATCTTGAAGGCAGGAAATTTAGCTGAAAACCTAGCTACTCTCAAAATTCTTAAAGGATCCTCAACAAAAGCATCGGAGACATGCCTAAGTATTTTATTTTCAAGATCTTGTTGCCCGCCATAAGGATCAATAATTTTACCATCCTCACTGAGAGCCATGGCATTAATAGTCAAATCACGCCTTTTAAGATCTTCTTCTAAAGACACTGAAACATCAGCAAAACACTCAAAACCTGTATATCCTTTCCCTTTTTTTCGTTCAGTACGAGCTAGGGCATATTCTTCGTTGGTTAATGGATGTAAAAAAACTGGAAAATCCTTTCCAACTTGCTTAAACCCCAATTGCAACATCTGCTCACGAGTAGCACCAACCACCACATAATCACGCTCCACAACAGGTATTTTTAATAACTGATCACGAACTGCACCACCAACCAAATAAATTTCCATTTTACTAACAAAAAATATATTCTATTGGAATAGATAAACTAAATTACTACAGAATTCAAATTTTTGATAATTAAGATTGCTTTTTTATTTTTTTATCGTACAATGGATCGGAAATTTGGATTGTATAGGTTGAAGTATGGTAGTTATTCGTTTATCACGTGGTGGGGCTAAAAAAAGGCCTTTTTATAAAGTAGTAGTCGCGGATCAGCGCTGCGCAAGAGATGGTCGTTATTTAGAACAAGTTGGTTTCTTTAATCCGATTGCAGTAGGTGGTGAACGTCGTTTAGATTTAAAAAAGGATAGAATTGATCATTGGTTGAAAGTCGGTGCTCAACCATCTTGTAGAGTCTTGTCCTTACTAAAAGAAAATGCCGACCCAGAAAAGGCTGCTAGTCGCAGAGCATTAAAAATTCAAAAAAATAAAGATCGTTTAGTAAAGAAAGCCTTAGAAAATAATGCTAAATTAGAAGAGGAAGCTTCTGTTTAAAAACATCCAAGCTATCGCAAAATTTGGCAGTGTTTATGGATTAAATGGCCAGCTTAGGGTTTATCCGTTTACAACAGAAGTTGATAGTTTTTTTGGATTTAAGCGGTGGTTTGATCATAATGGTAGGCGTTTGTTTTTTTGTAATCTACGAAAAAACAATAAGGGGTTTGTTGTATCTTTAACCGGAATTTCCGATCCAGAAACAGCTCAGGCATTTGTTAATCAGCTTATTTATGCTCCCGAAGAAGATTTTCCGGTCTTGCCTCAAGGAGAATATTATTGGTTTAATTTAATGGATTGTGTGGTCATCAATACTAACCAGGTAAAATTAGGTAAAGTTGCCGGCATCTTGCCAACTGGAGCAAATGACGTTTTAATTGTAGAAAATAATTCGCTAAAGAAAAAGCGAATATTGATACCTTTTTTAACTACACTTAATAAAGTTATATTACACGTGGACTTAGTTTCTAAATTAATTATTGTAGATTGGGATATAAATTATTAATGTTAAATATTACGATAAGTGAATAAATTTCTTGGTTTTTCATTACTAGAATTATTAATAGTATTAGTAATAGGTAGCATCTTAGCAGTTACTAGTGTAACTAGCTTTCGTAAATATCTGATATCTTGCCAAGGAAAGAATTTTATAGAAAATCTGGATAATTTGATACTAGAAACAAGTACGCATGCCTATGAAAATCATTATCAAATATCTTTATTAATAGACAATCAAGTTATTTATTTGTCTACTCCTAAAAAGCAAGAAATTATTTTAAAAGTTCCCAATAAAGGTAAATTAATTTTTAAAAATAAACTAGGATACAATAAAGAAATAATATTTCTACCCAATGGAAAATTATTACACACTAGAGGCTCTTTCTATTTTGACTGGTATAATATAAGATGGCGTTTGGTATGTTTAGAAAATGGCAATACTAGGATAGAAAAATATAAAAAATGAATAAAATAAAAACTTTCATAAAACATTTCTTCACACAATTTTTCTCAGTCAGAGAGTGGGATAGTCATTTGGTAATTCTAATTTTAGGCATCCAAGTGAAAATAAAAATTAATCACAAAATACCTAAAAATAATAAATTAAGGTATGGCATTACCAAACATAAAAGATTAATACCGATAGTAGTATCCTTAACTAGTTTTCCAGCACGAATCCATGCTGTCATTAAAACTATAGAATCTCTATTATCACAAACTTGTTTACCTGATTATTTAATTTTGTGGTTAGCTAAAGAAGAATTCCCAAATAAAATACCACAAGAATTAGAAAGTTTAAAAAAATATGGATTAGAAATCCGTTGGTGCAATAATATTCGCTCATACAAAAAATTGCTTCCAACCCTAAATATTTTTCCAAAAGCAATAATTGTTACTTTCGACGATGATATTTATTATCCTTCCGATACTCTACTACGGTTATATGAGGCACATTTACATTATCCAAATGAAGTTATTACTGGACGCGTTGGACGCATTAAAAGGATTAATGAAGATTTTTGTTGGTTATCTGATAGAGTAAGATGGGGTAAGCAGTACGATAATCCTAGTTATTTTAATGTTTTAATCGGATACGGAGGTTGTTTATATCCACCAGATTCTTTATCTTTAGAATTTATACGACGCATTAATGGTTATGAATTACTACCAACTCATGATGATATATATTTCTGGGGGGCAACTGTATATAACCAAATAAAAACTAGGGTAGTTAAAATAAACAAACTAATCTATCTACCAGAAACTCAACAATATGGGTTATGCAAGATTAACCGTAAAGGAAAAGGCATTGGAATCAATGAAGCGTTAGGTATTCTACTTAAAGCTTGCCCTGAAATCAAAAATTTTTTGCGTAAGGAAATAATTTAATAACTATATTAGAAATTTATAATCTTGATTATAAAAGTACTATCATTTAGAATTATTCATCATTAGGAGTAGAGGTCTTATGCATTTAACAATTTTAGGCTCTGGATGTTATGGTGTTACTTTAGCAAATTTATGGAAAGATTCGTTTCCTAATATTACCTTGTGGGGCATTGATCTTCCCCAAGTTGGTCGTCATTTTCAAAAACCCATCCCACATGTTTTATCTGAAAAAATTACTATCCAACCTGATTTAACTAAAGCTATTGAAAAAAGCGATATAATTATCTTGGCAGTTGCTAGCGCCGGCATACGAGATGTTTGCCAAAGACTAAAAGGAAAACTAAATACAAATACAGTGATTATTAATGTTGCTAAAGGTTTAGAAACAGGTACATTAAAACGTTTAAGTACGGTAATTAAAGAAGAATTACCTAATCCTGTAATGGTTTTATCAGGACCGAACTTAGCTGTAGAAATATTACAAAATAAACCAACCGCTTCAGTTATCGCAGGTGAAGACCCTAATTTACTAATAAAATTTCAAAGAATTTTAACTACTAATCTGTTTCGTGTTTATACTAATTCTGACATAATCGGTGTAGAATTAGGAGGAGCTTTAAAAAATATTATAGCTATTGCATCCGGATTTATTACAGCACAAAGTTTAGGTGACAACGCTAAAGGAGCGATTTTAGCTCGTGGCATGGCAGAAATAATTAGACTGAGTGTTCATTTAGGCGCTAGAATTGAAACCTTTTTAGGGCTATCCGGTATCGGTGATTTAATTGCTACGTGTTCCAGCGAATTAAGTCGTAATTATACTGTAGGTAAATGGTTAGGCGAAGGATTAAAAATTGAACAAATTAATCAAAAATTAAATTCAGTAGCAGAAGGTATTGAAACGGCTAAAAATATCGTTTCCCTTGCGCATCAATATAACTTGGAAGTTCCAATATCAGAGTTAATATGTCGTTTAGTTAATCAAAAATTAGCTCCTAAAGATGTAGTTGATATTTTAATGCAAAGACACTTAAAAAGCGAGGAAGAATATTGACTTTAGATATTTTTGCTGCATACTGGAAACGTTAGTGTTTTGGTCGCGAAATTACTTAACAGCTGTAGTATTATTAATAAAAAAAGGTATTTAACATGAAAATAGAATTTAAAATTGATGCAAATTTACGTCAAAGTAAAGGTAAAGGTGCGAGCCGCCGCTTACGTAAAGAAGATCTAGTTCCTGGAATTGTTTATGGATTAAATGCAGACCCAGTATCGATTCAAGTTTCACATCGTGAATTAATGCGATTATTAGAAAACGATAGCGTCTATACTTCGATAATAAAAATGAATCTGGATGGAAAAATTGAAACAGTAGTATTACGTGATTTGCATCGTCATGTCTATAAACCTAGAATCATGCATTTTGATTTTCAACGTATTGATGAAAATAAAACAATTGAAATGAAAGTTCCTTTGCATTTTACTGGGGAAGAATTGGCTCCTGGAGTAAAGATTGATGGTGGAATAATTTCTCGTTTATTATCGGATGTAGTAGTTAATTGTTTACCAAAAGACTTACCTGAATTTATCAATGTTGACTTATCTAAGATGGCTTTAAATCAAGTAATTAAGTTATCTGATTTAATTTTGCCAGAGGGTGTGCAATTGTTGAATCTGCTTCATGGTAAAGATTCTACAGTAGTTACTTTGTATGCAATAAAAGAAAAAACTAATAACGATTCTGTAACTACAGATAAGGACAATTAACGGAGGTTTTTTGTCAGAAAAAAAATTAATTGTTGGTCTTGGTAATCCGGGACCACAGTTTTTCCGTACCAGGCACAATGTTGGTTTCCAAACAATAGATGCATTGTTTCCGCAATTGGAATGGAAAGAAAAAAAGGGGGTTAATGCCCTTTTAGCAAAAAATGGAGATATTTTTTTTATAAAACCAATAACTTACATGAATAATAGTGGTAATTCTGTTTTTAAAGTTATTGATTATTATCATATTATCTTAGATCATTTATTAGTTATTCATGATGAAATAGACTTTCCAATAGGAACAACTAAATTGAAAAAAGGAGGAAGTAGTTCCCACAACGGAATTAAAAGCGTTGTTCAATCATTAAATACTGATAATTTCTGGAGATTAAGGATCGGCATCGGCAGACCTATTTTTGGAGAAATTTATAATCACGTTTTAGGAAAATTTTCAAAAGAAGAAGATATGATACTAGAAAAAGTTTTTAATAAATTAAAGCAATATCAAGAAAATCTTTTTACCCTTTATAACTTAGAAAAAATAAGGGAATCATTTAATAGGCCCACATCACAAGATAACTAATTCCTGAAAAAACAACATAAATTGTTTAATATTAAGGATAAAATTTAGAATTAGCAATTTTTTAAACTTTACAACCTAGCTTTTTTTCTTAAAAAAAGCCATTCCATAACTGCTAATCCTTCGTCGTAAAGATTTTTAGCGTATTCTCTTTTCTCTATTTGTTGCAATGCTTTTTGGCTAGTATTTTCTAATTCTTTTAAGCTTTTAGCTACTTTTAATTCTAAAATAATCCTTGATCGTAAGTTTTTACGCTCGGTATTTTTATCACACCATTACCTGATTCACGATTAGACATTACTAAAGTATTTTCCATTAATTTTAATAAATCCTTGATAAAAAGATCCCCTCCCCCTTGATCATAAAAAACTAATCGTTCTGATAACTATTTATTAATTTATTCCGTGATGATCTCACAATCCCCAGCTAAAATAACTTGATATAATTTGGTTAATTTTTGTTTTTTTAATTTTACTTCAAACCAATTAAAATCATATTTTCATATACGTAAGCAACTTTTTCATTAGGTTATTGCCAAACTAACCAAAATATTTCAATTTACTATTCGTCGTAATATCATTTTTAAATACCCGGTAAAAAATAAAAAGTTCCATAAATTATCTTGAGGTTGATACATATCCTCATAGGTGATTTCTTCATGAATTGCTTTTTCAATCGTTTTTCCTCAAAATAAGCATTCTCTAAAGCATGTCATACTCATCTATTAAAATAATTACTTTTTGTTGATGGTATTAGTACAGGGCTTCTGATAATACTTTTAAACTAGTAGCTGATACTACGACTGAACCTTTTCTTCTAAAATTAATGAAAAATCATATTTTCTACTGAAATCAATTATTTATGGCATTCAAATTCTTGTCTAATTTAGCACTGTAAAACTTCATACGATACTTTAAAAGTGTAAGATTGCTTAGATGATTTTTTTTAATCCTTGATAAAAAGAATTATCTTTATTCAAAATACTTACGTCCTCAAAAACATGGTTAAATTCAAACTCTTACCCAAAAAAAATGGCGTATACCGATATCATCCCCATTCTTATCTAATAATTCTTTGATTAATAAAATCTTATCTACGTAATATATTACAATTTCCACTCCTATGGGCAAGACTCGCCTAATTGGAAAACATATTCTCCCGCCCCAGTATATATACCATTAATAAATAACGTAACGTCGTTCTTCTCTATTTACGAGATTACACTTACAACAAACATTCATTATTTTTTCGTTTTTAGAACAACTAAAATAGATCAACCCCAGCACTACTCTGATTATCAATATCCCAATCTTCATCAACGTCATAATCATCATCTTCTACCATAGATAAATCAATTTTATTGCATTCATCAATCAACGTTTTCAGTTCATTGATCCTGTCGTCCTGCGATACATCACCATTAACACGTTGTCCCTCCAACAATGTTAACTGAATTTTCATTATGGTATATAAATTAGACAATGATGAACTACTATCACTTTTTATTTCATATTTTTTACAGTAACTTATGATCTTTTTACGTAAATCTTCCTGTTTTTCTTCTAGCTCTTTTAATGAAATTTCATCTTTCACATTGTTTATTATCATTTTGCTTATTATTGTTTGCACTTCATTAATTAAACTAATTTGGCACTCATGAAATTTCATTATTTCAGTCATGTTTTGTACAACTTCATTAGAATCATTATGGCTTTTTATGATTTCAATTTCATCTTTACATTTCCTATTAAGCTCATTAAATTTGTTAGCTTGATTTGACAAGATATCTCCAATTGTTTTAATAAGATTATCAACTTTCTCAAAAGAATCACAACCACGAATTATTTCTTTTAACTTATCGATAAATATTTCTTTACATGAAATAATTTTCTGCATTTCCTGTTCTGTAAAAAATTCTTCCACGCCATCATACTTCAATCCTTTTAATGCTTTGATAAATACAATATCTTGTTTCAACCCTGGAACTTCTGAGTCAACACTAGGATCGTTATATAAATTTACATAATTCAAAGCTTTTAATTTAATTTCATTAAATTTCTTATTATCATTCCTACAAAGCCACGCTAATTTAGCATCTATACTAGGATCTTTAGTGATTTCACCTCGAGAAATAGCATTTAACTTACTTATATCCCCAAGTTTTAAATATGACACGCAATCGTCATCAAGACCTTTCATAATTTCATCAACCTTCGTTCCATCATTAACAAAAAAATCCTGCAAATACTTCATTTTCTTAGGATTAATTGTCTTCAAACTACCAAGACCACGATAAAAAAAACCATGACACAAACCCATCAAGCGTCTTGTTTCCTCTGCTAGTTCTACATTTACAGCATAATTAGCTAATCTTAATCGTTGTTCCAAATTATGATATAAGTCTTTTAGTGACAGCAATACTCCTCCCGCACTAGCCAAATCAAAATTATTATCAATATTTTTTAATATTTCCACCCGTAATAAATATTCTTCAGTATATAAAGCTAATGATTTACTATTGTCATACTCTTTATAAATTTTATCTGTAAGTTCCTTAGAGCTTACATGTTTAATACTATCAACACGTTTCTCCAACCTATCTGCAATACTACTAACTTCCGAAATTTGGTTACGTACATCTTCTAAAGCTTTTAAATTTACTGTATCACTCGCATTAGATGTAATTTTATTTAAATGATCACTAAATAAACCTAATATTTGCTTTGTATCTTTAATAAAAGATTTAACTTGATTCCTTTTTTCTTCACTAGTTAAAAATAAATGACTAGAATTATCAAATGATTCAAATATTTTTAAAAATGGGGATAATTCTTTACTTAATAATTGATCTAATCCTTTTAAAGAATGAATATTATTTACTTTTTCAAGCAAAAAACTCTTTACCGCATAAAACGACTCTTTATTATATTGAAAACTACCTACTACATTACCATGCTTAAATATATCTAAAAAATTAAACCTATTCTGCGCCTCCTTTTTGGAACATCCTGTAGCTGAAATATATTCTTTTACATATTTATTCTTCGTCGTCTTATCAAACGATTCTTGCATCGCATAACCTAGTAATGCCGCATATTCTGCCGCTTTTGCTTTAATTTTCCTAAATTTTCTACTATCCTTTTTACAAAGCCACGCCAATTTAGCATCTGTATCCGCATCTTCAGTGATTTCGCCCTGAGAAATAGCCTTTAATACATCAAGATCTCCATGTTCAAAAAAAGTATTACAATCGTCTATAAGTTCGTTTACGATATCATTAGCCTTTCGAGACTTATCAATGAAAAACTTTTGCAAATAACTCATCTTATTAGGAATAATTTTTTTGGAACCGCCAAGTTCATAATAAAAAATACGATTACACTTATCCAATAAGTCCCTTATTTGCCCAGCACGTTCTGCCATGCTTGAATTCCTTACACATAATCTTAATTGCTTTTCTAAATTATGGTACAACTGCTCAAAGGATAAGATAACTTTGTTTTCAGTATTAGGCGATAAAAATTCCGATAACTGAACACGTAACAAATACTCTGTACAATACGCAGATAATGACTTATCTTTAAAATATTCATTTTCATCTCTTAAGCGTTGTTTTTTTATTTGCGTTTTAATACATTCTTCACATATTTTACGAATGTTTCCATTATTGTTAAATTTTAAGTATATGCTACACAGAGTACCAATATCCTCAATGCAAAACATTTCTTGCTGTAATTTTTTAGGTAATTTATAATTATCGGGTAATTTATCGCATAAAACCAAACTTGTGACAACTTTATTTTTACTATAATATTTGTTTACTTCGAATAAATTATTCATCTCACGAAATTGTTTTTGCACATTGGCATCTTTCGCGTATCTTTCTAGATTTACTGTACCATCTTCTAACCGTTTGCACAAACTTTCATAAGAGAATAAACCGTCTTGCTCTAATGAAAACTGAGGAATTACCAATTTCGAAATTTTAATTCTTAATAAATACTCTATACAATATGAAGATAACAACTGTTCTTTTAAGAGACTTTCTTCTCCATTCTGCTTAATATAATCTACAAGTTTTTTTTCACATAAATTATGCAACAATTCATTATCTTGGCTGTTTAAATATAAACAACATAAAATGCCAATATCCGCAATAGAAGATAAGTTTTGCTCAATAGGATCTTTTGATTCTAATTCTTTAATTTGAGATAATACTGCTTCGTTTTCTGAATAATATTCAGCTAAAAAATCATTAAATCTGTCAAGACCCGATTTAGTTCTTTCTTGCTCTTGTTGTAAATCATTCTCATCAATCCTGATGTATCCATCTTCTTCAACAACGTTGTCATTTGGTTTGTTTTCATTGTTAGTACCACCTAACTTTTCTTCATTTTGAGAATCAATTAACTCGTTTTCAACATAACCAAAAATTGTAAATTCCTCATTTTCATTAATGCTACATTTCTTTCGTTCACTATACTCAATATATGAAGGTAGATTTCTATCGGTACAAATCAATACAAAATCTTTATCTGGGTAAACCTCCTGCAACGCTTTCAAGACATCATTAGCATCATAACCATCGCTTTTAGAATAATAATAATTGTTATCTCCACCATTAATATAAGAATAATAATATTCTCCGTCCCATATAATAGCTACCTTATCATTACCTACTGAACTAAGTATCTTATCCAAATTATTTTCATAATTACCAGCTACAAAGCGATCATTAAATTCTTTATCACTCAAGTCAAAAGTTAACGAAATTACGCTAGAAGAACTACCTGTTTGCTGCACAGATTGCTCTTCTCTTTCAATATCTCGTTGGTAATTTGCAAAAAAAAGTTCACCATTGATTTCTTCGTCAAAAAATGCCTCATCATAATTTTGTCTCTTAAAAGGAGTTACTTTATTATTTAAAATAACAATTTCTTTATCAGGATATTTTGTCCGAACTACTTCTAATACAGCATCCACATCATAATCTTTGTACTTATTAAGAATATCTACATCTAACTCCTGTGCATTATATACGAAATATACATGCTTATCTTTTTCATCGTACTTAAAACTTTCTATTTCTGTTACTTCTCCTTTGCTTTTTTTGTATCTTTCTAATTTTTCTAGAAAATTCTCATTTTTAATTACACCGTGCACAATAATAACACATGGTTTTTCTATCTTATTTTCAATAAATAATAAATTATCCTTATTTTTTTCAGGATGCACCAATTCATCATTAAAATCATAATAATCAGCATTAAAATTTAGTAAAGTTACTGGCCTCTTAAATTGCCCGACTCTATTTTGTTCATCATGGATCAATTTATCATCATGATCACTAGCATTATCTACTACTGCTGACTCTGTTGGCTCTTCTTTATTTTGAGTACCAGTAGCTTCTTCAACTACTTTTGGTTTTTCTTGATATGTTGAAAATTCTTGTAAAATCTTTGGCGAATCAATTAGTTCTTTTACACTTGTAATTAAGGCAAATTGATCTTGCTTAAGAAGCTTCCGCTTACTGATCAATACAACATTTTTATCTATTTCTTTTAATTTATCCGCAATATTATCTGCAGTTACACCATCAATGCACTGTCCATCTACGTAACATTTTCCATCCTTATCATCATATACGGCAACAATACTATCATGTTCTTGAACAATATTGATAATTTCTTTTAAGTCTTCACTTGCTATTCCATTTTCACTGGAAAAATAGCTCACAAAATCACGTTTATAAAAAACTACTGTTCCTTCAAACTCTACTAATGCTACTTTACCCATACATTACTCCTTCCTATCTATATGTCTTATTTAATTATATAATAATTTGTTACGAAAAACAACTAACTAGAATTGTCTTAAATTTAATTTTGAAAAATACGTATTAATACCAATCCTTATAAGAAAACCAAAGCATTTTAGAAAGCAAATAATTCTCTAAAACAAGAATAAAATAAATCTTCTTAAAGTCATAAGCCCTGCAAAAACAACTAAACTAAACTAAGTTCTAGATAATTTGTACAATGAAAAATTATTCAGATATTACTATAATTACTGATAATAATACCAAAGAAGGACATCTAACTCGAAATCATTTTTCGAAAAAATTAAAAAAATAAACCTAATTATAGGAAACGCAAACACTCTAAAAACCACCCACAGCTAACAACCACACAGGTGACTACACCAACTTAATTTTATACAGACAAAACCCCTTATTACTGCAAATAAAAACGAAACTATGGCAGGCCAGGAGGGAATCGAACCCCCAACCTACGGTTTTGGAGACCGTTGCTCTACCGATTGCGCTACTGACCTATCCCAAACTATCTACTCAATAATTTTAGTAACAACCCCTGCGCCAACAGTATGGCCACCTTCTCTTATTGCAAACCTAACCCCTTCTTCCATTGCTATCGGAGATATCAAAGTCACTGTCATCTTTATATTATCCCCTGGCATAACCATCTCTACATTTTCTGGCAATTCTACCGCACCAGTGACGTCTGTAGTTCTAAAATAAAACTGTGGACGATAACCTTTAAAAAATGGAGTATGACGACCACCTTCTTCCTTCGATAAAATATAAACCTCAGCTTCAAAATGGGTGTGAGGCGTAATTGTACCAGGTTTCGACAATACTTGTCCACGCTCTACTTCTTCTTTCTTAGTGCCACGTAACAAAATACCTACATTATCGCCTGCTTCACCTTGATCCAACATCTTGCGAAACATCTCTACACCTGTACACGTTGTCTTTTGAGTATCACGTATACCTACAATTTCCACTTCTTCACCTACTTTGATAATACCGCGTTCTACTCTTCCTGTTACAACCGTACCTCTACCTGATATCGAAAATACATCCTCTATTGGCATCAAAAATGGTTTGTCTTTTGGACGTTCCGGTATATCAAAATAATTATCTATCTCTGCTGCTAACTTTAGTATCGCACCTTCTCCCAGTTCGCCACTATCGCCATCTATAGCCCTCAATGCCGATCCTACCACGATAGGAGTAGTATCTCCTGGAAAATCATACTTATTCAATAATTCACGAATATCCATCTCAACCAACTCCAACAACTCCGGATCATCAACCATATCCGCTTTATTTAAAAATACCACTATCTTTGGAACCCCTACCTGACGAGCTAACAATATATGCTCTCTAGTTTGTGGCATCGGACCATCCGCTGCACTAACAACCAAGATCGCTCCATCCATTTGCGCTGCGCCAGTTATCATGTTTTTTACATAATCTGCGTGACCTGGACAATCCACGTGTGCCACATGATACTTCGGAGTCTGATACTCTACGTGAGATGTGGCTATTGTTATCCCACGAGCCTTCTCTTCTGGGGCATTATCTATTTCATCAAATTTCTTTGCTTCTCCCCCATAAGCCTTCGACAACACTATTGTCAATGCCGCTGTCAATGTTGTCTTACCATGGTCAACGTGACCTATAGTCCCTATGTTTATATGCGGTTTCGTTCTTTCAAATTTCTCTGCCATTGTTCGTACCTTTTTATAATTACTAATGGAGCCCACAACCGGGATTGAACCGGTGACCTCTTCCTTACCAAGGAAGTGCTCTACCAACTGAGCCATGTGGGCCAACAACAAAAAAGCGGGCGATGGGAATCGAACCCACGCTATCAGCTTGGAAGGCTGAAGTTCTACCATTGAACTACGCCCGCAAATTTTTAAATGGAGGGGGTAGGATTCGAACCTACGAAGGCAATGCCGACAGATTTACAGTCTGCTCCCTTTGGCCGCTCGAGAACCCCTCCCAATTATGGATTTCATTTTCCGCAAAACTTAACTCTTTGTCAATATTTTTTTTAACATAACTCATTTTTATAAAAAATCTTGCAATTACAGCAAACAAAAACTAGTAAATTATAACTTGTTAATGCTGAAATTATCCAGACTTCCTAATAAATGGTAACGATATTCTAAAGCTACACCTACCACTTTATTAACCACTTGGTTTGCTACTAATGCAATAGCTCCCACTACTGGACCACCAGCAACACCAGCCACCACCGGAACACTTCCCGTTAATTTAGGGAAAATAGATAAAAATAAATCAAAAGTTAATGACTTCCAATTAAGTTTGCCTTTAATCTTAATATCTGCAGGATTACTACTGCTTCTAAAATTATTAAAGAATAAATACTGATCATCTAACAAAATTTCTCCACCAATATTATCATACCAATACCCATTGCGATAATCTTTAAAGTCCAAACCAACATTCTTAGCTAATAACCCAACATCTAAAGCATTAATAATCTTACCTAAATTTAACTTTTCTTCCAGATGTTTGCTTAAATTTATAATTCCACCTTTTTTTAAATCAACTAAAAATTTTCCTTGTAACTTATCCCTTTTATCTTTATAAAATCTAGATAAACTAAAATATATTCCACCTTCACCACCATAACAATGAGAAGTAAATTTATTCAATACTTTTCCTAAATCATTAACGACTGCTTTTCCCTCCAGTAACCATAAATTATTATTTTGCCATCGACCTGTTCCATCTATCAAAATACCGTCATATCCCAAAGCAAAATGTTTAAATTCTAAAGCAAGTTTTTCTTTAGTTCCTTTTAAAAATATTCTGTTAATTTTATGTTTATCTTGAATAAATTCCTCTATAAATAAATCAAACTTACTCCATGGAAATATTCGAGCAGATACATTATGCACATTAAAATCATCAGTCGATCCACTCTGAATAAAATCACGCCAATAAAACAAATCCCCTTTCAAAGTACCAGAAAATTCCTTAGGAAAAAATACACTTCCTTTCAATTCATTACTAGTAACCGTAAACTGATAACCATTACTGCAATTTTCAATGCCTACTAACGCATTAGTTAACACCAAATTCCTAAATTTAATTTTTTTTGCTTTTAACAATAAATTATCAACTAAAATATTTATACCAAAATTTTTATCAAAAACACGTTTTTTTTCTCCATAATTTAACCAACACTGTTCCCACTGATCTAAATCTATATCTTCAAAATTTCCTTTAAAAATAAAATTCCCCTCTGTCAATAAATCTTGCGTTTTACCATAAACAATTTCACCGCTTTTAATTTCAAAATCACGATTATTAACTAAATCCAAACGAGCAGTTAACAAATCATTCCAATTAACATGCAACAAGTAGTTATCTTTTTGCTGCGGAATTAACTTAACCTGTACAGGAGTAATAACTCCCATCTTTTTACTAAAAGGCTCAGGTAAATTACAGCTTATACCATGCAAATTACTCTCTAAACAAAAAATACTTTCCCCTTCCTTAGGAACTAAAATATCTATATTATAAGCAAAACTCCCCGATAAAAAAGGCAATTTTACTTTTAAATATCTTTCTAAAGCCAAAATATCAACCATGCTACGAATGTCAATCTTTACCTTGCCATCACTTAAAGTAGAAATTAACAAATTAGCCGGAAAATTCATAATAACCCCATTTAGATATTGGGAAGTAAGCTCATTTTCAGAAAAATTAACTTCTCCCTTAATATTTTCAATACTTAATGAAGTCCTCTTAATAGATAAATTATTCTCTTTAAAAACCAAATTTCCATCAAAATGCGTAATTTGATCAGAAATTTCGTCAGCTAAGGGAATTTCTAAAATTAATTTTAGATTCATCGGACCCTTTAATACAATATCTTTTAAAGATTTTCCTATATTGCTTCTTAAAGGACTACTATAAATAAAATTTAGTCCTACTTTAGAATCCGTTTCAATTTGACCATTTATTTTCAACAAAGAATATTCCAAATCATCAATTTTCGCAGTTAAACTTTTAACCGATTCCCCCAATAATTTTCCATTTAAAGCAATTACCTCCATACTACAATTTTTAAAATGCAAATTAGCCTTTAAATTAGTCAACATTGGCCAACCATCCTGATACAATAAGTCCACTTTATTCACGATTGCATCAATTTTAAAAATCCCTTCCTGATTATCAAAAGGAAATTTCTTTAGATTTCCTCTTAAAATCATATTTCCATCTAAAATTTCACCTTTTTTAAAAGCATTATCTAACCAATCTAATAATTCCACCCCCATAATTGCTCTAGGATAATAACGATAAGCTTGTTCTATTTTTTTTAAATCAAAGTTAAAAACACAATCCGCTATAGGCTGATTATTTTCATCAAAAATTATCTTACTATAACCCAATAAAGAGAGGAAATGATCTCTAAATTCTAATTTAAGTAACTTTAAACATCTTTTAGATAAAGACCAATCGACAATCGTTTTAAAATTATTTACAACCAAAGGTTCCTTAAATAATTTGTTCGTAATTTTTACGTTATTAATACTGAATTTAATAACCCCACTCGAGATAGGAAAATTAGTATCACTAACATTTTGCTTGAAAAAATTATTCTGTAAATCAATAACTCCATTTTTAACAACTAAATTTCCAAAACATTTTTCTAATTCTAAATTAACTAAATCTCCTATGAAACGCACTCCCATTTCAAAAAATACATTATTTTTTCCAAATTTACTTTCTCCCTCTAGTCTTAATTCATGCTCCCAAATATCATTCTTCAATTTACCTGATAAATCTTTAAATATCGAAACTGATCCATCATTTTGACGATAGAAAATATTTACTTTGCTTACTTCAACCTCTCCACGATTAAACAGTACACTAAATAAATGATTATTACTTTGTAAATTTGCTACAACATTACCATGTTGTAATTTAACGTCACTACTCGCTTGGTAATAAAAATCACTTCCCCGAATAATTAAACAATTAGGAATGATTTTTTTACAAAATAAACTTTCAAAAAAATCAATCCCAACTTTAACTTCTTCGGCTTTAAAAATTAATTTTTTATTTTGAAAAACTTCTAATTTAGGAAGTTTAACTACCAATCGAAAACGGTGCACTCCAAGAAATACACCGTTAGAATGATAACTAAAATCGTTACATAAAAAAAAAGTAGTATGTTTTAAGTATTGCTCTAATTTTGACAACGATATGGGTTTAATAAACAGCCCTATAACCAAAATAAATACTAACCCTAATAAAGCTATTACTAACCGATTAAATAACCTAACT
The DNA here is from genome assembly GCA_045580225.1 of Gammaproteobacteria bacterium. Lineage (GTDB taxonomy): Bacteria > Pseudomonadota > Gammaproteobacteria > UBA9339 > UBA9339 > CAUUCF01. Next base: position 17,816 of record JAZNNJ010000006.1, read on the forward strand.
ATTGATAAAACAACTAACTTAATTTTCACTTACATCAACAAATATCTTATTCCTTAATTTTAAAATAACTGCGGGAATGTTCACATACCGGACATTCCGATGGAGCATCCTTCCCCTTAACTACATATCCGCAGTTCATACACACCCAGTATACTTCTTCCTTTTTATTAAAAAATTCACCATTTTTTAATTCTTGTCTTAACTTAGCATAATGTAACGCGTGTTCCTTTTCAATTTTTGCAATTTCTCTAAATAACTTAGCTATCCCCGCAAACCCCTCTTCATCTGCATCTTCAGCAAATTTTTGGTACATTTCCATCCATTCATAATTTTCGCCTTCCTCAGCCATTGCCAAATTTTCTTCGGTATTCCCTATTCCATTTAAATATTTAAACCAAATTTTAGCATGTTCCTTCTCATTATCAGCAGTTTCAAGAAAAACTTGACTAATTCTTGCATAACCATCTTTTCTCGCCTGAGAAGCATAATAAGTATATTTATTACGCGCCATGGATTCACCAGCGAAAGCCTGTTGAAGATTTTTTTCTGTTTTAGAACCTTTTAATAACATACAAACCCCGTTAATAATGATAAACACGTATCATTATTAACGGAATTAAAAAAAAACTCAATTAATTTTGAAAACAATAACCGACACCACGAATTGTTCGAATCTTGTCTTTACCAAATTTCTTGCGTAAATTATGAATGTGTACTTCTAACGCGTTACTATCAATATCATAACCCCAACCATACAAACTTTGAGTCGCTTGCTGACGAGTAATAACCTTACCTGCATTCTCTAACAATAATTGCAATAAAACAAACTCCCGTCTAGATAACTCGATTTGCTCTTCTCCATTTTTTACAATGCGTGTTTTAGGATCTAAACTAACATCACCAACTACAATCTCTGTTGTTGCCTGGGCAACAGTTAATCGTCGATGTACAGCCCTAATACGTGCACATAATTCGCCAAGATCAAAAGGCTTAACGATATAATCATCAGCTCCCTCATCTAAACTACGAATACGTGTACCAACTTCATCACGACTAGTTAAAATAATGACAGGAATTTTAATATTTTTACTTCTCATATTTTTCAAAACTTCTTCCCCAGACATCCTAGGTAAGTTCAGATCTAATACAATAATATCAAAATGTTCAGTTTGAATAGCAGACCAAGCAGACAAACCATTTTTTGCCCAATCAACTACATATTGGTATTGAGCTAAACCAGAACGAATTCCATTACCCAATAATTCGTCATCTTCAACTAACAAAATTCTCATACTTACCTCAAAATAATCTATTAAAAAAATCGTTGTACAACATTAAGTATTAATAATACATACACATTAAAGCAAAATTAAAAAATTATTTTTATATACTTATCGCTTAAAATGGCTAAAAAATTCTTTAACCAAATCTAACCAATTTTTAGCAATCGGAACATGTCTTTTTTTATCCTCTATCAATGAAACATCTAACTCTTTTAATAAATTTTTTTGTTTTTCACTTAAATTTACAGGAGTCTCCACTACAATCTGACAATACATATCACCTGTTCCATGATGTGAATGAATACCTTTACCAGATAAACGTAACACCTTACCAGACTGTATACCCGCCGGGATCTTCAAATTTACTTTACCATTTAAAGTAGGAATTTCACATTCTCCCCCTAACGCAGCCATCGTAAACCCAATAGGAACATCGCAGATCAAATGTAAGTTATCACGTTTAAATAACTTATGAGGCAATAAAACAATCTCCACATATAAATCTCCAAATTCGCCACCCCTAATACCTGCATTGCCTTCTTTAGGCAGGCGAATTCTATCACCATTATCAACCCCTTCAGGAATTCTAACTTCAAGTGTACGTTTTAACTTCACTAACCCACTTCCTTTACAAGTCGAACACGGATCTTCAATAATTTCTCCTGTACCATGACATACAGGACAAGTTTGCTGCACAGAAAAAAAACCCTGCTGTATATACACCTGACCAGCTCCACGACAATGTTTGCAAGTGTTAGGTTTACCGCCATGCTTGCTTCCCGTACCCCTACAAGCAGAACAAGTATTCATTTGGGAATAAACTAAGTTCTTAGTAGTTCCAAAAGCAACTTCCTCTAAAGTTAACTTTACTTCAGCAACTAAATCGTTACCACGATTACGAACATTACTTTTCTTACCTCCACGTCGTTGCCCAAAAATATCCCCAAAAATATCCCCAAAAATATCTCCTACATTTTCAAAACCAGAAAATCCGTTAAATCCTGCTCCTCCCCCTCCTTGAGACGCTTGCTCAAAACCATCAGGACCCAACTGATCATAAACTCCACGTTTCTTCTCGTCTGATAAAACCGCGTATGCCTCTTGTACTTCTTTAAATTTTTCTTCCGCTTTCTTATCTCCAGGATTACGATCCGGATGCAATTTCATAGCTAAATGACGATAAGCTTTTTTTATTTCTTCATTACTTGCCGATTTATTTACACCTAAAATTTCGTAATAATCACGCTTCATACATATCCACCAATTAATGCTAACCAAAAAAGGGGGAAATCCCTCGCCCCTCTTTTGATAACATAAAATTTCTACTTATCTTCTTTAACATCAGAAAACTCTGCATCTTCTACCTTTTGCTCTTGTGATCCAGCACCACTATTATCGTTCGCCTTACTAGTCTGTTCTGATGATTCATTCATACCACCTTGCTGCCGCAATATTTCAGATAACTTTGCTGCTTCATCAATTAATGCCTTAGACTTTTCTTCAATTTCCTCTTTATTTTCACCTAAAAGTACCTTCTTCAAATCTTCTATTTTTTCATTAATCTTCTGTTTTTGTTCTTCCGATACCTTATCACCTAAATCACGCATCGTTTTTTCTGTACCATGAATAACATTATCCGCAGAATTACGAACAGTAACTAATTCTTGGAATCGCCTATCAGCTTCACGATTTTCTTCAGCATCTTTTATCATTTTTTGTATTTCTTCTTCAGACAAACCACTAGAAGCCTTAATTATAATCGACTGCTGCTTACCTGTAGCTTTATCTTTAGCCGATACATTCAAAATACCATTAGCATCAATATCAAAAGCTACTTCTATTTGAGGTACCCCACGAGGAGCCGGAGCTATATCAGTCAAGTCAAAACGCCCCAAAGATTTATTATGAGACGCCATCTCTCTTTCCCCTTGCAAAACATGTACCGTAACTGCTGTTTGTCCATCTGCAGCCGTCGAAAATACTTGAGTAGCTTTAGTAGGAATAGAGGTATTTTTTTCGATTAATTTAGTCATCACTCCCCCCAATGTCTCTATTCCTAAAGATAACGGAGTAACATCTAACAACAAGACATCCTTCACAGATCCAGCTAATACACCCCCCTGAATAGCAGCACCAACCGCTACCGCCTCATCAGGATTGACATCTTTTTTAGGTTCCTTGCCAAAAATATTCTTCACTAAACTCTGAACCTTAGGCATTCTAGTTTGACCACCTACTAAAATTACCTCATCAATATCTTCTGGACGCAACTTAGCATCTTTTAATGCCGTCATACATGGTTGTACAGTGCGTTCCAATAAATTTTCTACTAATGCTTCCAATTTAGCTCTAGTAATATTCAAATTTAAGTGTTTAGGACCATTAGCATCAGCTGTAATATAAGGCAAATTAATATCTGTTTGTTGAGTAGAAGATAACTCTATTTTTGCTTTTTCTGCTGCTTCTTTTAATCTTTGTAAAGCTAAGGCATCATTACGCAAATTAATACCACTTTCTTTTTTAAATTCTTCGACCAAATAATCGATAATTTTTAAATCAATATCCTCACCACCTAAAAAAGTATCTCCATTTGTAGCTAATACTTCAAATTGCCTATCTCCATCTACTTCCGCAATTTCTATAATAGAAATATCAAAAGTACCTCCCCCTAGGTCATACACTGCAATTTTAGCATCTCCCTTCTTCTTATCCATACCATATGCTAATGCTGCAGCAGTAGGTTCATTAATAATACGTTTAACTTCTAAACCTGCAATTCTTCCCGCATCTTTTGTAGCTTGACGTTGAGAATCATTAAAGTAAGCTGGTACGGTAATTACTGCTTCGCTTATCGTTTCCCCTAAATAATCTTCTGCTGTTTTTTTCATTTTCATCAGAACTTCAGCAGAAATCTGCTGTGGAGCTAATTTTTTACCATTACAACCTAACCATGCATCACCATTATCTGCTTTTAAAATTTCATATGGAGCATTTTTTAAATCTTTTTGCACCACATCATCACCAAACTTACGACCAATCAAACGTTTAACAGCATAAAAAGTATTTTTAGCATTGGTAACTGCCTGACGTTTCGCAGGTTCACCAACTACTGTTTCATTTTCTTTCGTAAAAGCTACGATTGACGGAGTTGTACGACGACCTTCCGAATTCTCAATAACTTTTACATTGCTGCCTTCTAATACCGCTACACATGAATTGGTTGTTCCCAAATCAATACCTATAATTTTCGCCATATTCGTTCCCATCATAATTGTCAATATTACTGATATATGTCATTTTTTTTTAAATTCAAGAGTAAATCTTCATATTTATTCATTACTTCAATTAGATAACATAAAATTTACTATTTGCTAATACTTACTGTTTAAAAAAATTTCACGGTAACTGAGCGCCTCAACTAAATGTTCTATGGCAATTGTATCTTTTTCTGCAAGATCAGCAATAGTACGTGCCACCCTAACTAAACGCAAATAACTACGCATAGATAAATTCAATTTTTTAACCATCTTTTCAAATTCATTAATTACTTTATCTGACAATTTACTAGTTTCCCATAACTCATCTTTATTTAAATGCGCATTAACTTTACCATTTCGTTTTTTCGATAAACTCCTAACTTTTACAATTCTTTTTCTTACAGTAGAACTATCCTCACTTTTTGAATAATTAAACATCCTAAACCCCGAAAGGGAAACAGCCTGCAATTTTACCCATAAATCAATTCTATCCAATAACGGACCAGATAATCTGCCTTGGTAACGCTTAATTTGCTCTTCGCTACAAGAACACACTCGATTTTCACTCCCCCAATACCCACATAAACAAGGGTTCATTGCCACAACTAATTGAAAATTAGCAGGATAAACAATATGATTCTCAACTCTAGCAATAGATATCTGATGCATTTCTAAAGGTTCACGCAACGCATCAAGTACTTGCCTTGGAAATTCTAACAATTCATCCAAAAATAAGACTCCGTTATGCGCTAAAGAAATCTCTCCCGGTTTAGGCGGATTACCACCTCCTACCAAAGCATTGATAGATGCACTATGATGAGGACACCTAAAAGGAGGAAGATTTGTATGCTGATAACTCGCACCAGCCAAAGAATGCAACTGAGCTGTTTCTAATATCTTAACTACATCTAAACGAGGCAAAATAGATGGCAAACATCGTGCTAACATACTTTTACCAACCCCCGGTGGCCCCCAAAATAGCAAATTATGTCCGCCTGCTGCTGCAATTTCTAATGCTCTTTTTGCTAAAGTTTGCCCATATACTTCCTTCAAATCGTTTACATCACTTTGAGAATCAAAATTAACCTGAGGTAATATCTTTACGCTTACTAAGTCATTACTTAAATAATGACATACCTCTTTTAAATTCTTACCGTACAATACCCTCAAGCCATTAACCATAGTTACTTCATAACTACTAGATTCAGGTAATACTAAAATTCTGTTTACTTTCCGAGTCGCTATAGCTGCCGACAATAACCCTGGTTTCTCATGCAAAGAACCATCTAAAGCTAATTCGCCAACAAATTCGCACTGCGACAAATTTTTAACTGATAATTGTTCAGAAGCTACTAAAATACCTATAGCAATCGCCAAATCAAACCTACCTCCATCACGTTTAGGTAAATTTGCTGGCGCTAAGTTGATTGTAATTCTTTTTAAAGGAAAAATAAAACCAGAATTAATAATTGCACTACGGACTCTTTCTTTACTTTCCTTAATTGCCATCTCTGGCAAACCGACTATATTTAAACGCGGCAATCCACGCGATAAGTGTACCTCTACTCTAATTAAAGGTACATCTAAACCATAGTTTGATCGCGTAAAAACCGCCGCTAAATTATCCATAATTTTTTAGTCTTTACTAAATCTATGCAAATTCACACCTATCCCAAAAAAGTTTTCTCCAGAAATATGTAAAGTATAATCTGCCCAATTACCATGGTTATCAATCAGGACGCCATTATAACGACCACCAGAACTCCTCAACCAATTCAATGTTAAAGAAACCGTTCGATTAATCCTGTACTCTAACGATGCACCATACAATAAACCCCATATATTAGGGAAATCATAATCAAGATCATTAAAGGTAACCCCATAACCACATTTTCCGTGTAATTCTAATTTGTTATTTAAAGGAATTCCAATTCGTCCTAAAACAGATACTTTATACAAACATCCAAGAGTATCATCTTTATAAGCATGATTATTAATATGAAATTTTTGTTGTCTAACCGATAAACCAGTATCAAATTCTATTCCTAAATGACGATTATAATTTAGCTGCAGAATAATACTACCGTTAAATGCAGCCTTATTGTCATATTTAAATTTCACCCAGTCGCCTATACAACCATCTATACTGCCTACCCCAACTCCCACATTAAAACCAACACTAGCTCCTAAATTAGGATCAAAATAATCGCTCAAAATATCACTACTTTTACCCTGACAATAAGTATTTATTAAAATACAACTTAAAATTGATAACAAATATTTTTTTGAGTTTTTCATATACAATTACCTATAGTTAAACTTTTTCTACCCCAAAAATCATTTTCTACTTCTATGCAATGCTCAATACCAACATGATCACTGACAACAGCAAAATGATCAATCATGCATAAATTTCCCTGAAGAGGTAATTTAATTTGATAATATTTACCTTTACATAAATTCATATCCAAATCTCGATACAACACTGTCGAGCCATCTATTTTAAATCGATTATTCTTTACCAAATTATCCTCCACAAATAATAACTGTGCCTTTTGCTCATAATACTTTATACTTATATGTTTATATGATTTCAATAAGTGACTAATTTTTGTTAGATGTTGCCTTAAACCTATTGTAATTAAGACTAATAAATTAATAAAACCAACTGCTAATAACAATATAAAACCTCTATTTAATTTCTTCATAAAACTGAATTAAAGATTAAGTAAAGTATAAATAATCTACCTCAAAAAAACACTCGCAATAATTACTTAGTAAAATTACTTCTATAAAAAATATTTCTTCTTTAAAAAAACTAGCACTAAATATACAATATCAAATGTAATCAAATCTACGATTAAAAATACTAATACTTGCCAATGAATCAATAATTTAGAATTAACGATCATCTTTTGGAAATAAATATCAGCAATGTCTCTATTTTTTATTGAATATTAATATATTAATGTTTTACTAATAGATAAAGCAATATTAATATTGTAAAAAAAATAATATTCGATACAATGGTTTTGTAGTTCATTATTGGAGTATTGTATGAGGAAGATAAATCTTAGCGAAGTCGATATTGTTGTAGGCGGAAAGGGAAGCACTAGAGAAACAAGTGATGAGGAAATTAATAATCCTATCGCAATTGTTGGGATAATGGGAGCTTTTGTTGTGTGTGCAGGAGCGTGCATGTGGTTAATGATTAAGGTTGCTGATAAAATGCTGTAAAAGTGAGTTTTATGAAAGATATAACATTTCTTGAAATGCAGGTTGTTTTTGGCCGCAGCAGTAAAGGTAGTAGCAAGTGTGGTTATTTTGTTACTGATATCTTTGATTCCGCGCGAATAGCACTAAAGGGAATGTGTATAGGAATAGCTGGTGTAAAAGTTTTCTACAAAAATAATCATCATCTTAGTGCTTTAGGTGTTGCTAAAGTAACAACATATGAGTTCATGTGTTTGACCGCAACATCTGTTTTAGTGGACTTTTTCGAAATATCGCTTTTAGGCTGTAAACCAGGAAGTTTTGCGAGTAATAGTGGTAATTCAACTTCGATTGCTAATTCGACGAATAACAGCAAAACAGAAGTATAGCAATTTTTATTCCCACTCGATGGTGGCAGGTGGCTTGTTGGTAATATCGTAGACAATACGATTAATGCCTGTTATTTCGTTAATGATACGACTTGAGATACGATCCAATACATCATACGGAATTCGTACCCAAGAAGCAGTCATAAAATCATCTGTATACACAGCACGCAAGGCTAAAGTATAATCATAAGTACGTTTATCACCCATAACCCCTACAGTCCGAACAGAAGTCAATACGGCAAAATACTGACTTCCGTTAAAATTCGTTTTTTCTAATTCACTACGAAAAATAAAATCTGCTTCCCTAAGAATAGTTAACTTTTCTTTAGTAACTTCCCCCATAATTCGAATAGCAAGACCGGGACCAGGAAAAGGTTGACGACAAATGAGTGTTTCTGGCAAGCCTAATTCTCTTCCTAACTGACGTACTTCATCTTTAAATAACTTTCGTAAAGGCTCTATAATTTCTTTAAAATTTACAACTGCAGGTAAACCTCCAACATTATGATGACTTTTTATAATATCTGATCCTCCTCCCCCTGATTCAATAATATCTGGATAAATGGTTCCTTGAGCAAAGAAATCAACTTTACCAATTACCTTAGCTTCCTGTTCAAATATTTTAATAAATTCCTCACCAATAATCTTACGTTTTTTTTCTGGATCCTCTATCCCCAACAATTTATTCAAAAAATGCTTTTCAACATCGACACGATGAAAATTGATATCCCACTCGCTAAATAATGCTTCCACTTCATCGCCTTCATTCTTACGCAATAATCCATGGTCAACAAAAACACAAGTTAATTGTTTCCCTATTGCTTTTGCCAATATTGCCGCAGTTACAGTAGAGTCAACTCCTCCCGATAAAGCCATTAATACCTTACCTTCACCTATTTTATGTTTTATTTGCAATATTAAATCATCAAGGTAGTCTTTTATAACCCATTTTTCTTGAATATTACAAATTTTATACAAAAAATTACTAATTATTTTTAAACCATTTAAAGTGTGAGTCACTTCTGGATGAAATTGAACCCCATATAACTTACGTTTACTATCAGCTATGATAACATTTTGACAATTATCAGAATAAGCAACAGAAATAAAATTATCTGGTACTGTTTCTACATGATCACCATGGCTCATCCAAACAATATCATTAATAGGTAACTCGTCAAGCAATTCACATTTAATATCATAAGTTACCTTGGTTTTTCCATATTCCCTACCTATAGTATTACAAGCACTAATTACCTTTCCCCCTAAAGAATAAGCAATTAATTGACACCCATAACAAATACCTAAAATAGGTATTCGCAAATTAAATATTTCACGATCAATTTTAGGTGCACTTTTTTCGTACACACTACTAGGACCACCACTTAAAATAATACCTACAGGATTAATTTCTTTGAGATCGTCCACAGATATAGTATAGGGCTTAATTTCACAATACACATTACACTCGCGAACACGACGAGCTATCAGTTGACTATATTGTCCACCAAAATCCAAAATAATAACAGTCTCCATATCACTAAACCCTAATTTTAATCATTTTTAAAAAAAATACCTCCCGAGCTAATTTTCTCAATAATAGCTAAAGATTTAACATCAATACCTTGATCTCGTAGCCACTTTCCACCTTTTTGGAAACCTTTTTCTATAGCACACCCAACTCCAACTAAAGTAGCACCTGCCATATTTATAATTTTACATAAACCACTAACAACTTCACCATTAGCAATAAAATCATCAATAATCAATATACGATCATGTGGTGCAATTAAGTATTTTGAAACACATAATGTAACCGGTTTCTTATAAGTATAAGAAAAAATATCACATTGATACAATTCTGAATCCATATTACTACTTTTACCCTTTTTAACAAAAACCATAGGTATACTATATCTCTGTGCACAAATGGATGCTAATGCAATACCAGAAGATTCAACAGTCAAAATTAAACTCACATTATTCATGTTAAAATGCAAACCAAATTCGTTAGCCATCTCAACCATAAAATCAGGGTCAATACGTTGATTTAAAAAACTATCTACTCTAACAACATCATCGGATAGTACCTGCCCCTCATCAATAATTCGTCGTTTAAGTTTGTCCATTTAAGCAAAACCTGTTAAGAAATTTTATAAATAAAAAAGGCCCTTTTTTAGGGCCTTTCATAAACAAAACCTGGCAACGACCTACTTTCACATGAGGAAACCTCACACTATCATCGGCGCTTGACGTTTTCACTACTGAGTTCGGAATGGAATCAGGTGGTACCCATCAGCTCAAATTACCAGGAAAACAACAAAATTCAATAGTAAGGTACAACAAAACAAATATCATTTCAGCTAAATTTCTAAAACCATTTAAGGTTATATTATCAAACCGCACGATCAATTAGTACTGGTTAGCTCAATGTATTACTACACTTACACACCCAGCCTATCAACGTCGTAGTCTTCGACGGATCTACAGGTTATTTCTAACGAGAAATCTAATCTTAGGGTAAGTTTCCCGCTTAGATGCTTTCAGCGGTTATCTCGTCCGTACATAGCTACCCGGCAATGCCATTGGCACAACAACCGGAACACCAGAGGTACGTCCACTCCGGTCCTCTCGTACTAGGAGCAGCTCCCTTCAAATTTCTTACGCCCGCAGCAGATAGGGACCAAACTGTCTCGCGACGTTTTGAACCCAGCTCGCGTACCACTTTAATTGGCGAACAGCCAAACCCTTGGGACTTGCTACAGCCCCGGGATGTGATGAGCCGACATCGAGGTGCCAAACACCATCGTCGATATGAACTCTTGGATGGTATCAGCCTGTTATCCCCAGAGTACCTTTTATCCGTTGAGCGATGACCCTTCCATTCAGAATCACCGGATCACTAAGGCCTACTTTCGTACCTGCTCGACCCGTCGGTCTTGCAGTCAAGCACTCTTATGCCTTTACACGCAATGCACGATTTCCGACCGTGCTGAGAGTACCTTTGCGCTCCTCTGTTACTTTTTAGGAGGAGACCGCCCCAGTCAAACTACCCACCATACATTGTCCCCAATCCAGATAATGGATCTAGGTTAGAACCGCAAATACACCAGGGTGGTATTTCAATGATGGCTCCACTTTCTCTAGCGAAAAAGCATCAACGCCTCCCACCTATGCTACACAAGCAAATTCACAGTTCAATATAAAGCTATAGTAAAGGTTCATGGGGTCTTTCCGTCTTGCTGCGGGTACGCCGCATCTTCACAGCGATTTCAACTTCACTGAGTTTCGGGTGGAGACAGCGTGGCTATCGTTACGCCATTCGTGCAGGTCGGAACTTACCCGACAAGGAATTTCGCTACCTTAGGACCGTTATAGTTACGGCCGCCGTTTACCGGGGCTTCGATCAAAAGCTTCGATTACTCTAACTTCATCAATTAACCTTCCGGCACCGGGCAGGCGTCACACCCTATACGTCATCTTACGATTTTGCAGAGTGCTGTGTTTTTGATAAACAGTCGCAGCCACCATTTCTCTTCGACCTCTTTTAGCTCCAAAAGTAAATTTATTCACCAAAAAAGGCATACCTTCTTCCGAAGTTACGGTATCATTTTGCAGAGTTCCTTCACCCGAATTCTCTCAAGCGCCTTAGTATTTTCTACTTATCCACCAGTGTTGGTTTGGGGTACGGCCTAATAATACCTATAGCTTAGAGACTTTTCTTGGAAGCATAGTATCAATCACTTCGTTTAATCCCTTTCAGAAAAAAACTCATCATCACTTCTCAGGAACGCGGACCTCCGGATTTGCCTAAAGATCCTCCCTACAAGCTTGCACTGTCACCGACAGACAGCTGATCTAACTTTCTCCGTCATCCCAATCGCAGTATTACAAGGTACAGGAATATTAACCTGTTTGCCATCGACTACGCATTTCTGCCTCGCCTTAGGAACCGACTAACCCTGCGTCGATTAACGTTGCGCAGGAAACCTTGGATTTTCGGCGTGCAGGTTTTTCACCCGCATTATCGTTACTCATGTCAGCATTCGCACTTCTGATACCTCCAGCAAACCTCTCAGCTCACCTTCACAGGCTTACAGAACGCTCCCCTACCTCTCAAAGATAAAAATCTTCAAAATCGCAGCTTCGGTATATAGTTTTAGCCCCGTTACATCTTCCGCGCAGGCCGACTCGACCAGTGAGCTATTACGCTTTCTTTAAAGGATGGCTGCTTCTAAGCCAACCTCCTGGCTGTTTAAGACTTCCCACATCGTTTCCCACTTAACTATAATTCTAGGACCTTAGCTGGCGATCAGGGTTGTTTCCCTCTTCACGACGAACGTTAGCACTCGCCGTGTGTCTCCCATGGTACAACTTCTCGGTATTCGTAGTTTGCATCAACTCGGTAAGCCAATACGGCTCCCTTACTGAAACAGTGCTCTACCCCCAAGAGTCAATTCATGAGGCGCTACCTAAATAGCTTTCGAGGAGATCCAGCTATCTCCGGGTTTGATTAGCCTTTCACTCCGATCCACAGCTCATCCCCTACTTTTGCAACAGTAGTGGGTTCGGACCTCCAGTAAGTGTTACCTTACCTTCATCCTGGCCATGGATAGATCACCCGGCTTCGGGTCTACTCCCAGCGACTATACGCCCATTTAAGACTCGGTTTCCCTACGCCTACCCTACACGGTTAAGCTCGCCACTGAAAATAATTCGCTGACCCATTATACAAAAGGTACGCCGTCATCTTACGCTTAAATAATACAGCATATATTATTTAAGCGTAAGACTCCGACTGCTTGTACGCATACGAATTCAGGTTCTATTTCACTCCCCTAACAGGGGTTCTTTTCGCCTTTCCCTCACGGTACTGGTTCACTATCGGTCAGTAATTAGTATTTAGCCTTAGAGGATGGTCCCCCTATCTTCAAACGGGATTACACGTGCCCCGTCCTACTCATCGTTACCAATTTATATTTAATTTAACATACAGGACTATCACCTTCTATGGTCCTTCTTTCCAAAAGATTTTGCTATCAAACATAAATATTATGTAACTGGGCTGGTCCGCATTCGCTCACCGCTACTAACGGAATCTCAATTGATTTCTTTTCCTTGGGGTACTTAGATGGTTCAGTTCCCCCAGTTCGCTTCTAATAACCTATGTATTCAGTTATTGATAATTATCCCTAAGATAATTAGATTTCTCCATTCGGATATCTCCCGGATCAACGTCTGTTGCCGACTCCCCGAGGCTTTTCGCAGGCTACCACGTCCTTCATCGCTCTTTACTGCCAAGGCATCCCTCGTATGCGCTTAATTGTTTGATAATACAACCTTAAATGATTCCACATCATTCAAGATGAAAATCGCCGAAATTTAGCGCTGAAATTTTAATAATATTAAATATTGTTAAAATCATTTAGTTATTAAAACTAAATGTACCCAGCTATCAAATTTTTAAAGAACACTCCCTAAAAAAGGGATTAATTATATTAATCCAATAAAATTAACATAATTAATACCTATTATATGGAGCTGACCGGGATCGAACCGGTTACCTCCTGCTTGCAAAGCAGGCGCTCTCCCGAATGAGCTACAACCCCAATCTGATTACAACCATCATAACAATGGTGGGTCTGGTTGGACTTGAACCAACGACCCCACGCTTATCAAGCGTGTGCTCTAACCAGCTGAGCTACAAACCCTTCATCGATCAACAAAATACTACCCATAAACCAAAATGTCAAGGAATTATTACTAACTCAACTTAGCTCCAATATTCAAGAAACAATTCATGTGAGCACTCCTAAAAATACTAACCAAAGGAGGTGATCCAGCCACAGGTTCCCCTACGGCTACCTTGTTACGACTTAACCCCAGTCATGAATCACACCGTGGTGAGCGCCCCCTTTGCAGTTAGGCTACCCGCTTCTGGTTCAATCCACTCCCATGGTTTGACGGGCGGTGTGTACAAGGCCCGAGAACGTATTCACCGCGACATTCTGATTCGCGATTACTAGCGATTCCAACTTCATGAAGTCGAGTTGCAGACTTCAATCCGAACTGAGACTGCTTTTATGAGGTTCGCTCCATTTCACAATTTCGCTTCTCTTTGTTTCAGCCATTGTAGCACGTTTGTAGCCCAGGTCATAAAGGGCATGATGATTTGACGTCATCCCCACCTTCCTCCAATTTATCACTGGCAGTCTCTCTAGAGTCCCCAACTTAATGATGGTAACTAAAGATAAGGGTTGCGCTCGTTGCGGGACTTAACCCAACATCTCACGACACGAGCTGACGACAACCATGCACCACCTGTCTCTTCGCTAACCTCCACTATATCTCTACAGCTTCGCGAAGGATGTCAAGACCTGGTAAGGTTCTTCGCGTATCGTCGAATTAAACAACATGCTCCACCGCTTGTGCGGGCTCCCGTCAATTCCTTTAAGTTTCATACTTGCGTACGTACTACTCAGGCGGAGTACTTAATGCGTTAACT
>JAZNNJ010000007.1:0-46756 GCA_045580225.1 Gammaproteobacteria bacterium
GGGGTAATTTATAATACCGAGGGTGGTACTGTTGTCAGCATTGATACTTCATTTAAAAAAAATAAGGCTACTGGTGGTGGTGGAGCTGTTTTTAATGATAAATTTGAGGATTCTAAAATGGGAACGATTGTTGTATTTTCAATTAACAAGGATATTGAATTTACGGGCAATATTCCCGATGCTATCTATAATGAAGGCATAGTTAATTTAAATGCGGCAAATAACCGTATCATTACATTTAATGATATGGTGTCTGGAGATAGCGGAATACTTGATATTAATGGGAATTGTAATATTGGATTAAGGGGTGTTACTATTCCTAATGGTGGTGTGATCCAATTTAATAATAAAGTTGAAAATAACATAGTTAATCTTCATGGAGGGATACTAAAATTTGGCACTTATGGTGAAAGTTATGGTTATTTTGATAGTTCAGTGAACTTTAATGTGTATGGTTGCATAATTGATTTTCAAAATAACAAAATTAACATTACTAACTTAGGTCACGTAACTTTAAATAGCAATAACATGCAAATGAAGTTAGATGTCGACCCTGCTAATTTAAAGATGGATCAGATTAAGGTAGATTTACTTGTTGCTAATGGTAAAGCTATTAAGCTTTCTGATATTAACTTGTTAAGTTCGATTGATAAGGTAAATTTTTCATTATCACCATTAGCTTGTGATATAACTAATTCTATTTGTAAAAATTTAGCTAATTCGATTGAATATACTGGGCAAAATGTGGAAAAAGGTGGGTACCAATATTCAGTTAATTATGATAAAGAAACAGGCATGTTGAATTTTACCTGTTTAAATTGTACTGTGTTTGATAACAAGGTTGGTGTAGTTGCTCCAGTAGCTGCTCAGGTAGGAGGTTATTTATTGCAATTAAATTCGTATGAAGTAGCTTTTGAGAATATGGATATGTATTGTTTAAATGAATTAGAGAAATGTGGTAAATATGATTCGAAAACGGTTTGGTCAAGATCTTATTCAAAATTTGAGAAGGTGCCATTGAATGGTGGTCCGAAGGTTTCTAATACTGCGTATGGTTCTTATTCGGGGATTGAGTCTTGGATTTTATCTTCTGGAGGTAAATATGTTACGGTATTGGGAGTTTATAGTGGTTACAATGGTTCTCATCAGTATTATGAAGGAGCGAGTATAGTACAAAATGGTGGAACATTAGGTTTAGTAACTATGACGTATACGGGAAATTGGTTTAGTGGTGTAACTGCAAACGTAGGGGCTAATGGTGGGAAATTTGGAAGAAACAATTTAACAATGTTGATGACCGGAGTGGCATCTAAAACTGGTTATAATTATTCAATTTTTCAGGGAAAAGGATTTATCCAGCCGAATTTATTAGCTTCATATTTGGTCATAAAGGTTTTTGATTATAATGATAATGGTAAAAATATAGTTTCTAGAGCATTGCATGCTCTTCAAATAGAACCAGGATTAAAGATTGTGGGAAATTTGCAAAATAATTGGCAGCCTTATTTTGCGGGAAGTTTTGTTTGGAATATTTTAGATAAAACTCACTTTCAAGCAGACAATATTGCTTTGCAGGATATTTCAGTTGATTCTTTTGTGAAGTATGGTGTAGGAGTACGAAAAAATTGGAATAATAAATTCATTGGTTATTTGCAGACTAATGTTGTTAATGGTGGAAGAAATGGAGTAGAAATCCAAATTGGATTGAATTGGAATTTAGGGAAGTAATTAACATAGACAAGGAAGTCTAAGGTTTTTATGGAGAGGTACTTTTTTGTATTTAAGAGGAAGTGGTATGGATATATTTAAAAATATTTTATCAATTAGGAATGATTCTACACATAAAGTTATTACATTGTTAGGTGTAAAGATAAAATTTCGTCGAATATTTATACCTGATAGAGAAGATATAATTCAATTGAAACTATCTAATAATTATAATTATTGGAATGATGTTGCCAAGATTTATCATAAAAAAATTTTTAAAAAATATGAAGGAATATATAAAAATCAATCGGTAGTATTATTTGCTTGTGGGCCATCTGCAAAATTCTATGAAAAAGTTAATAACTCGATACATGTTGGGATAAACTATTCATTTGTTAATAATCCTGTTCACTTAGATTATCTAGTAATTCATGACAATATTGTTGCGCAAACGCATTTTGAAGAATTAAAAGCCTATGATGCAAAAAAATTCTATGCCTATCACACTAATCCAATAAGTGCAAGAAAATTTAACACAGATACTAACACAATAAAGAAGCTTAATGCAATTCGATTTTTTATTTCAGATCCAGGAATACATACGTTAGATAATAATGTGCCTAACCCTGTTAACCCAGACATCGCTAACGGACTTTTTTTTGAAAGAGGGGGGGGGACTGTCTTTTCAGCGTTACAATTTATATTGTATACACAACCAAGCAAGATTTATTTAGTTGGTTGTGATTGTACAAAAATAGGACATTTCAATATGTTTGAGAAGGAAGATTCTTATCTTCTTCCAAAAACACAACACTTATGGGAAGAATTTAAATATATAAAAAATATCTTGTATCCTGCATTAGAGGTAATTTCAATAAACCCAGTAAATTTAAAGGGGTTGTTCAAAGATGTTTATACGCAAAGTTATGTAGATGCAAATCCGAAACTTAAAGGTAAAAATATAGAAATAATATGATAAAATGATAGGTGGTAAAATGCTGAATGGAAAAACTATTTTACTGACAGGTGGAACGGGAAGCTTTGGTAAAAAATTTGTTGATACAGTTTTAAAAAAGTATCCAAATGTTAAAAAAATTATCGTATATTCAAGAGATGAATTTAAACAATTCATGATGTTTAATGTGCCTGAATTTAAACCTTATTTGGGAAAATTAAAATTTTTTATAGGCGATGTTAGAGATAAGGAACGTATGATGAGAGCTTTTAAGGGTGTTGATATTGTAATTCATGCTGCTGCTCTGAAGCAAGTTCCGACATGTGAATATAATCCTTTTGAAGCTGTTAAGACAAATATTTATGGTGCACAAAACGTCATCGATTGTGCGATTGACTGCGGTGTTGAAAAGGTTGTAGCACTTTCTACAGATAAAGCATGTGCTCCTATTAATTTATATGGCGCAACAAAATTATGTTCTGATAAATTATTTATTGCAGGTAATGCTTATTGTGGAGGTAAAGATACTCGTTTTGCCGTGGTTAGGTATGGTAATGTTGCGGGTTCAAGAGGATCTGTTATTCCATTTTTTCAAAAGCTTATGGAAGAAGGAGCAAAAGAACTTCCTATTACAGATATGAGAATGACTCGTTTCTGGTTAAAACTTGAACAAGCTGTAGAAATAGTTCTTGAAGTAATAGAACGTATGCAAGGTGGTGAATTGTATGTTAAAAAAATTCCTTCAATAAGAATACTACAACTTGTAGAAGCAATTGCGCCACATTTAGTAGTAAAAGAAATTGGCATTCGTCCTGGAGAAAAAATTCACGAACAAATGATTACTAAAGAAGATGCTATAAACACAATTGAATTTAATGATTTTTATATTATTCTTCCTCAGATTGATTTGGAAAATATTGAACATAAGTATCCAAATGCAAAAAAAGTTCCTGCTGGTTTTGAATATCATTCCGGCAACAATGATAAATGGCTAACTGTAAAGGAAATGAGAAAATTAATCAGTGAAATATAGGTATAATTTCTTACATGAAAACATACGCGTATGGTAAACAAAATATAACTGATGGTGATATACGGGTTGTTGTTGACGCTCTAAAATCACCCTATCTTACTTGTGGTCCAAAAGTAAAAGAATTTGAACAAGCTATTTGCGATTACACTGGTGCAAAATATGCAGTTGCAGTAAATTCTGCAACATCTGGGTTGCATATAGCAATGATGGCAGCTGGTATTGGAGTTGGTGATGAGGTGATAACTTCGCCAATAACATTTATTGCAAGTGCTAATTGTGCAAGATTTTGCGGGGCTGATATTAAATTTGCTGATGTAAGAAAAGATACAGTGAACATTGATTATAAGGAAGTTGAGAAACAAATTACACCAAAGACAAAAGCTATTATTCCAGTTCATTTTGCTGGTCAATCTTGCGACATGCAAAAAATTTATGAAATAGCTAAAAAGCGTAATCTGTTTGTGGTTGAAGATGCAGCACACGCAATTGGTTCAGAGTATAAAGGTAAAAAAGTTGGAAGCTGTGAATTTTCTGATATGACAGTATTTTCATTTCATCCAGTAAAAACAATTACAACTGCAGAGGGTGGAGCAGTTGTAACTAATAATAAAGAATTGTATGATAAACTATGCGTGTTCAGATCCCATGGTGTACATAAAGACTGTGATATGGTTAACACGTGGGAGTACGAAATGCGTGAATTGGGTTATAACTACCGCATGACGGATGTTCAAGCCGCATTAGGTATTTCCCAGCTAAGAAGGTTGGATGATTTTAAGAAACGTCGCAGGGAAATTGTAAGGTTCTATAACGATGAATTGAATCTTACGCATTTAATTGAGAAGAATTATTCTAATGCATGTTTCCATTTATATCCTATTTTAGTTGAGGATAGAAAGAGGTTTTATTTTGATGCAAGGGAAAAAGGTTTGTATCTTCAAGTCCATTATATTCCTGTGCATACACAACCTTATTATAGAGTGTTAGGGTATGACTGGGGTGATTACCCAAACGCAGAAGAGTATTATAAATATTGCATTTCACTTCCATTATATCCGGAATTGACTGATGAAGATTTGGTTGAAATAGTTAAAAGGGTTAAGAGTATTTTATGAAAAATATTGCAATAATAACTGCTAGAGGTGGGAGCAAAAGAATTTTTCGAAAAAATATAAAAGAGTTTGCAGGTAAGCCAATGCTTGCCTATGCAATTGAGGCAGCTTTAAAATCAGAAATTTTTGATGAAATTATGGTCTCTACTGATGATAATGAAATTGCAGATATTGCAAGAAAATATGGTGCAAATGTTCCATTTATGAGATCAGAGGCTACTGCAAACGATTTTGCAACTACTATGGATGTTTTAAACGAAGTTAAATCTGAATATAAAAAACGCAGTATGGAGTTTAGTACGATATGTTGTATTTACCCTTGTGTTCCGTTTTTGACTGCTAAAATTTTAAAAGAAGCCTATGAAACTTTTAAGAGATCAGGGAAATCTGCCTTAACTCCAGTTGTTAAATATTCATTCCCTATCCAAAGGGCTTTTGCAGTAAATGAAAATGGTGATTTGTATTATAGAGAGCCTGAAAATGCGCCTAAACGGTCGCAAGATTTAGAACCAATGTATCATGATGTAGGAATGTTTTATTTTTATAGCGATGATAAATCAAAACAACATGGGATTGTCCCTTATATTATGGAAGAAAACGTCGTTCAAGATATTGATACAATTGATGATTGGAAGATGGCAGAAATAAAATATAAGGTGTTATATGGCATATAAATTGGGTTTAAAACTTTGGTCAATAAATACGAATGATTATTATAGAGAAGCTAAACGACTTTATGCTGAAGGAACTTTTGATTACATAGAATTGTATATTGTGCCCGGGACTTTAGATACTTTATCTTCTTGGAAGGCTTTGAATATCCCTTTTATAATTCATGCGCCACATTTTATGCATGGGTTTAATTTGGCAAAAAAAGAAAAAGAAAAATCAAATTTTGGAATATACAGAGAAGTGAAACAGTTTGCCGATGAATTAAATGCTCTGTTTATTATTTTTCATGGTGGTATTGACGGCAGTATAAAAGAAACGGCTGGGCAGCTTGCAAGTTTTAATGAAGCGAGAGCTTTAATTGAGAATAAACCATGTGTAGCTTTGCCGAATGAAATTGGTGGAGAATTTTGTAGGGGATGTAATATTAACGAAATTAAATTTATAAAAGAAGCTGCAAAATGCGGTTTTTGTCTTGATTTTGGACACGCAATTTGTGCTGCAAATTCATTTGAGCTAAATATTTATGAATATTGTAAAAGATTTTTACAATTTAACCCAAATATGTTTCATTTAGCAGATTTAGATAGTATAAATTCTCCTTATGATTCTCATTTACATCTTGGGGCTGGTAATTTGGATTTTAAGCAGATTTTTGATATGATACCAGATAGAAGCTATGTTACTTTTGAAACAGTGAAAAATTCAAAAAAAAATCTGAATGATTTTATTGAGGATATAGAATGGCTAAGGAATTTTCAATAAGACTAGCAACAGTTTATGACGTAAAAAAAGTTTTTGAGCTTTCGAATGATAATGTTGTTCGTGCAAATTCTATCAATCAAGAAAAAATTAGATGGGAAGATCACGTGAAATGGTTTGAAGAACGCATCAAAAAGCAGGATGTTCCTTTTTATATTGTAGAGTCTCTTGATGGGGAATTTATTGCACAGGTGCATTTTGATAAAAGGGAAGAAGTTACAGTTTCAATTGGTATTACGGAACAGTTTAGGGGTAAAGGTCTAGCGTCTAAGATTATAGAACAGTGTTCTAGAAAAACTAGCTTAAAGAAGATTATTGCATTTGTTAAAAAAGAAAATTTTGTTTCGCAAAAAGCGTTTTTAAAGGCGGGTTATAATCTACAATGTGAAGAAAATGGATATTTTAAATATGTATATGGAAATTCTGTCTATATTATCGCGGAGATGTCTGCAAATCATTGCGGAAATAAAGAATTAGCTAAAAAAATAATTAAATCAGCAAAAGATTGTGGAGCTGATGCTGTTAAAATACAGACATATACAGCTGATACAATTACAATTGATTGCAATAATGAAGAATTTCAAATAAAGGATGAGAAGAGTTTTTGGAATGGTGAGAATCTTTATTGTCTTTATCAAAAAGCTTATACGCCATGGGAATGGCAAGGTGAGTTAAAGCAATATGCTGATGAAATTGGAATTGATTTTTTTTCTACTCCGTTTGATTGTACAGCAGTTGATTTTCTTGAAAGTATAAATGTGCCTTGTTACAAGATAGCTTCATTTGAGGCTATAGACTATCCTTTAATAAAATATGCTGCTAAGTTTGGCAAACCAATGATACTTTCAACAGGAATATCATCGTTAGAAGAGATTCAAGGTGCAATAGATGCTTGTAAATCAGTAGGAAATAACAATATAACGATCTTGAAATGTACATCTGCCTATCCAGCACAATTAGAGGACATGAATGTAATTACGATAAGAGATATGACGGAAAGATTTTTTTCTCAGGGGATAAAAATAGGTTTATCAGATCATTCGATGAGTAATGTTCCAGCAGTTATTGCTGTGGCGTTTGGTGCAAAAGTTATTGAGAAACATTTTACTCTCGATAGAAAATTAGGCGGTGTCGATGCTGGATTTTCTTTGGAGCCTGGAGAGTTTAAGGCTTTGGTCCAAGTAATTCGTGATACAGAAAAAGCATTAGGTAGAGTTGATTATTCAATAAACAAAAAAAATAGGAGATTTGCACGTTCACTTTATGTTGTAAAAGATATTAAACACGGTGAAATTTTGACTTCAGAAAATATTCGTTCCATAAGACCTTCTAAAGGTCTTCATCCAAAATATTACAAAGAAGTTTTAGGTAAGATTGCAAAGTGTGATTTGAAACGGGGGACTCCTTTGTTAATGGACCACATTGTTAAAATGTAATTTTTGAAAAGGTTATATTATTGTTAGTGATGATTATGGGGTTTTTAAACTACTATGAACTTTTTATATGTTCATAAAATTTATTTTAATAACTGCTTCTAACTGGTCACTAAAGCTGTTTTGTTCTCATGTTTTTTGTCGATTATTATATATTTGTCCAAAAAGTTTTATTGGTTTTTAGTGATCTTATTTATGCAATTTTGATTTATAATTGAATTTTATTACTTTAGCCGAGAGTTAAAATCGTACTTTATTAAACTACAAAATTATTTATATGTTCGTTTTATTTGTTTGTTCACATTGGTCGGGGTAGAGGGATTCGAACCCCCGACAACCTGCTCCCAAAGCAGGTGCGCTACCAGACTGCGCTATACCCCGTTAAGAAAAAATGGTGCCCAGGGCCGGAATCGAACCGGCACGAGATTTAAGTCCCGAGGGATTTTAAGTCCCTTGCGTCTACCTGTTCCGCCACCTGGGCAATTCTGTTGTTTTAAAAGGCTGAGGTCGGAATCGAACCGGCGTCCACGGTTTTGCAGACCGCTGCATAACCACTCTGCCACCCAGCCAAACAATCTTTTGAGCGGGAAACGAGGCTCGAACTCGCGACCCCAACCTTGGCAAGGTTGTGCTCTACCAACTGAGCTATTCCCGCAATCTATACCAAAAACCTTCTTTATTATTAACAAGTAATAAAGATTAGTCAAGTATTTTTCAAAAATAATTATTGAATATTATTCGTTGTAACTCGTTTTTTTAAAATTTTAATGCGATTAACTGTAATTGCTTTTTTATGTGCCAGATTTCTAAGTTTGATTAGAACTTTTAAAGCTTCTTGTGGGATATTATGCCAAGGGTTGTTATTATACCATATTGTTTCTAGACCTTCTTTTCGTCCTTGTTCTTTAGAGATTCCTAAAATTGGTATTTCTATGTGATTTTCACTTAAAATTGTTTTACACGTATTTACTTGATTTAATCCTCCATCGATCAAAAATAGTTGTGGCAACGGGGTTTTATGTTTTATTCTTGTTAATAAAGTTTCTCTTAAATTTGCAAGGTCATTATTTTTTGATTTTACAGAAAAACTACGTTGGGATATTTTGTCTTTGGTCCATATTATCCATGAAGCTACTGCTGATTCTCCAGCAAAGTGACTAATGTCAAAACTTTCCAATTGATCCAGAAATTCTAAATTTAAATAATTAGCGATTTGTTGCTTTCCAGTATAAAAATTTTTTTCAGAATTAGAATTTTCTTTGTTGAGATTTAAAATAGCTAAATCGAGTAGTGCTTGAGTATGCGGACTAATTTTATTGATTTTTAGTTTTTTTTCAGATTTTAACCAATCAGTAAGCACAGAGGATAATGGGAAATTTGTTACTAATTTACGAGGGGATTCATTATTTTTATAATAATTAAGGATAAATTGTTCTAAATCATCTTGATAATCATCTAATTTAGTTTTAGCAGTAAAAATTTGATTACCAACCATTAAACCATTTCGTACTTTTATTAGGCTAATTTTTATATTATCTTGCTGTGTAATAGAAGCAATTAAGTCTAAATTATCAGATATTGATTTTACTACCGTTTGTTTCGTTTGGATTTTTTTATAATTGCGAATTTGATCGCGATAAAAAGCAGCTTTTTCGTAATTTTGTTGTTGTGAAAAAGAGATCATAATTTTAGTCCATTCTTTTATTAAGCTAGTTTCTTTAGTTAACATATTTTTAGCTAGTAATATATTATGTTGATAGTCTTCTTTTGAGATTTTATTGACACAAGGAGCGCTACAACGGTCTATTTGATAAAGTAAACATGGTTTTGTACGGTATTTAAAATTTAGGTCATTACAAGTACGCAGTTTAAAAATTTTCTGCAACCATTCATAAATTAATTTTATAGTTTGTATGTCAGTAAAGGGGCCAAATTTTATCCCTTTAATTATTTTACTACGTGTAATTTTTAATTGAGGGAAATCATGTTCAGTCATAACTAGAAAAGGATAACTTCGATCATCTTTAAAAATTACATTGTAAGGTGGCAGATGCTGTTTAATTAAGTTATTTTCTAGTAAAAGAGCTTCTTGTTCGGTTCTAGTTATTATAGTTTGGATTTCGGTAACTTTTTCCATTAAATATTTGGTTTTATCAGGAAGTTTTTTTCTAAAATAAAAATTTAAGCGTTTTTTTAAATTTTTAGCTTTTCCTACATACAATACCGTATTTTGAGCACGCATGATATATACACCAGCTAAAGAAACAACTTTTTTTAAAAAAGTACGGTTAATCATAAATGTTAACTTGTTTATAAAAATTAAAATATACCTAAATAATAAAATATTTGTTGTAGTGTATCTACTATTATTCATAAAATTGAAGAGAATTGTTTTCTATATGTTGGAAGGAGTTAAAATTACATAAACATACTTGGTATATTTATTGCAAAAATAATTTCGTGTAATTTTGCGTTTATAAAAATAAACTGAATTTGTGTTTTTTTTGGGTGAGTAAATTGTACGTATTTTAGCAAGGATTATTAGGTTTTTGTGCGAAATAAATTATAAACATTTATATTATATAAATGTGGCTTTGAATTAGAACTATACCAATATCGTCATAATAATCTTATGCTATAAAAAGTACATAACTTACAAAACATGCAAAAATTAAAAAACATCATGTTAATTCCTGAAGGTTTAAAATACTAGAAGTGCTATCAAAAGGTACAAATTTACAAAATAATAAAGTCTCTCTATGGTGGGCCGTCCGCGACTCGAACGCGGGACCAACGGATTAAAAGTCCGCTGCTCTACCGACTGAGCTAACGGCCCATCCAAAATAACTTTAATTTTTATACACCTGTCAGCATATTTTGTCAATGGTAATTAATAGGAAGAAGATTTGATGTGGGTATATTTTTTAGTATAATTAAACACTAATTTAGCATTAGTGAGCGGAAATGAAAAATATCATAAAAGTACAATTTTTACAGCAAAAGGATTTAATTATTGATTCGGTTCAATTTAAGGCAACGAGGAATCTTGAGCAAAAAGTAGGGGATGAAAATGCAGTTATGTATAGTAAAGCTATTTTTAGTAAGAAAGTAGATGAATTATCTGGACGGATATTTTCTAAACTTTAGCAGTCTCAGGTTGCGGATATGATAATAGATATGTTTCCTTATAAAGAAGAAAATAAGAATGATGGAACTTTAGCAGTAGAGCAGTGGTGCCGCGTAATTTTGAAGAACGCTCGGATAGATGATTGTAATTTTATGGCAGATAAAACGGGAATTTTTGAGACGTTTACGGTTAATTTTGAAGGTGTTTTATTGGGTACAAGTGAAAAATAAAAAATTGTGATATTAATTTTTAATAAGGTATACTGCTATGTTTAAGATGCCTGTTTTGTATAATAATACTAGAAAGATATTATCAATGTTTTGAGGAAGGTGTATTTGTAATATAGTAAGTAATGTTACTGCATCTTTTATTCCAGGAGGTCCGATAGTTAGTAAAGTGTTATCTTTGACTGTGGGCAATTTGGCTGCTTAGGTCGTTCCTTCGGTTATTTCTTCTATATCTAGTATTTTTTCTAATCATCAGGGAGAGGAAGAAATACCTAATCAAAACGAAACTGTACATCAAAGAGTATTTTCATCTTTAAAAAAAGTTGGGTACGAGAAAATATTACCGACTATCATAGGTATAGGCATTAATAAACTTGTGGTAGATAATATAACTCCAGCAGGAACATTTAAATTAAACTTTGAAAATTTACCTTCGATATCTTTGGATGAAATAAATAAACTTGTTTTGATTACTACTAAAGATTTAATTAATAAGGATATTAGTCAAGGAATTATACAATTAACAGGTAAGGTGGTTTCATCTATAGTGCCTGGCTAAATAGAACTAGGTTTTATAGACAATATTTTCTAGCCATAATTGCCAACGCGGTATTAACCATTCGATGATTTTTATAAACCAAGGAGTAAATTGTTCCGGGTGTTTGTTGATTTTGCTTATTAAAACATAACTGTCAATCCACTGCCAATTTTGTACTTCATTACTATTAACTACAAATTGGTTTAAATTACTACCGTTTCCCCAAAAGAAGCGATCTAGTTCGTGTTCAACAAAAATTCCTAAATTAGTTTTGTACTTCATTTGTCCCCATTCTATTAAAGGTAAAGTAAATCCCATTTCTTCTTTTAAGCGATATTGAGCATCATTTAAAATTTCATTTATCGGATGTCCGCAACAAGTATTGCTCCACAAATTAGCGGCATGGTATTTATTACTACTACGTTGTTGAATTAAAAATTCGATTCTTTTATTGCGACAACGGTAGATTATTACTGAAAAAGCAAGATGAATTTCTCCTAAGATATGAGCTCGTATTTTAGGAATTTTTTGTTTTTCGATATTTAAAATTAAGGTATTATCATCGGGTTTCTTAGGATTGACCTCTATGAAGTTAAAATTCTTTTTTATTTTTGGCAATGCATCAGCTGTCGTAATTAGGAATAAGTTAGCTCCTGCATCTTGAGTGTAAAAAATAGGTATGCCTTTTTTTCTAAGTTCTTTTACTCGATTTATATGTTTAAAGGTATCAAAACAACTGTATTCAATACCTACATCATTGATTAAGGCATGCATCATTTCCGTGTGAGTTTCACATAATTGTCCTAATTTTTCGAAATCGTGTTCAAAAATAGCTTTTTTCGTTTTTGTATAAAATATTTCTGATTGTTCAGTCCAGGCATCAAAATGTAGAGAATGATGGCTTTGGTTCATAGCTTCTCTAGAGGAATATTTTTTGGTTTGAGGATTGATTTGTATTATTCCTATACGTAGCTCTGGCCATATATCCATAATTTTAGTTCCATAACTATCCATGCCGTCATTTTGTTGACCTTTTGACCAGCTAATAAATCCATGCTGGAGGGAACGACATGCACTACCACTTCCTAATCTGGATAGAATAGAAAGATGTTTTAAAGATAGCTTCCAACCGTATAAATCATTTAAGGCGATAGTTAAAGCAGCAAAGCCTGAAGCTGAAGAGGCAAATCCACTGGCTGTAGCCAAGTTATTACAAGTTTCTACTTTAAAATAATCATTCGGACGTCTAAATAAATCTAAAAATTGTTTTAATCGCAAAGCGAAAGGAGAATTTAGAGGTATTTCTTGACGATTTAAAAAATACTGTTCGTATTCACTGAAACGTATTATAGTTGATGTTCCGTAGTATCCTAAAGTTATAGCTAAACTAGAATTAGTAGGTAAATTTAGATTATTATCGCGTTTTCCCCAGTATTTTGTTAAAGCTAAGTTACTTGGAGCGATGCCAACACCTAAATCATTAGGGGAGTAACGGTTGGCTACTATTTTTTCGATAATTTTATTTTTCAACATAAATTATTCCTCGATCTATGTTTAAGTTAAAAACTTTAGTGTTAGGAATGTTGATATTGTTAGTTAGTTTTCCTAACGCTAATACACAGTCACCTAGGCCTGATCCAGAAATTTTTGCTCCTAAAATTTCCGGTTCCGTAGCTAGAAAATTTAATATTGTATTTAGGATTTGATCTTCTACACCTAATTGTTGTTGCAAGAAGCGATTTTTGTTCATTAAATTACCTACCGAATTTAGACTTTGTTTTTCTAGAAAACGCCAACTAGATTGACTAATTTTGTTCATTATTCGATAAATGGGGTAGCGTCGTTTAATTGGTATTTGTTCAACTAGTTTAATGACTTCTTTTGTTGATTTTTTATAACCGCAATAGATAGCTGAAAATGGAAAGCTTAATTTTATGCATTTTAAATAATTTTTTCGATATTTTATAAATCCGCCATAAATACTGGCGGCTAAATCTCCTCCAGAACCACATCCTTGCACTTGTTTGATTACATTTAAGCATTTTTTCCATAATCGATATTTAGCAGGTTGATGGTGGTTAAGCCACCAGTATAAAATCGCTGTAGTGCCTACAACAACGGCTGCTGATGAACCAAAACCTACATTATCGTGGATTTTACTATCAATATTTAAAGTAAATCCATTTTTCAATTTGGGCAGGAAAGGGGTAATGCTTTCTAAAATAAAATTAAATTTGTTAGATACATTAAAATCATTAATAGATGTTTGATATTCTCCATAATTGTTAGAATTAATAATAATAAGATGGTCTTTTCTCGGAAGTAATTTTATAGTCATTCGGCGATTGATGGCAGAAACGATGCCTGTGTTTCCATGTAATACCGCATGTTCGCCGAACCACATTAAACTTCCAGGAACACTTACTTGCATAAAATCTTATATCCAAAATGATTAACTAATTGCTTTAGTGATAAAGCATTAATATTCCATACAATTACTATTCCTCCTCCTTCTCCTTCTAAACTTCCAGCTCCAGTAATTTTTCCGTATCCTCCCCTTTTTTCGATTTTATCAATAAAGTTCTGTACTTTTTTCGGAACAATATTTAATTCTACTAACAGTCGGTGGTTTTGTAAAATTAATGGTTTTAAATCGATTTTATTTTGTAAAGCGTGACCTATTTTTTTAGTTATTTTGCTAAACATAGGAATTCTATTTTTTATTAAATTAGTGACGGCAGCAACACATTCTCCTGTGGAACTTTTAGGTTGTCCAGTATGTATTAAATAAAAATTTTTATCTGCAGATAGGTTTATTGGTTTAAAGATTCCTTTTTCTGTCCAGCAGGCTTTTTCATAAAAACTTACCCATAAGTCTAGACCACTGCTTTTACCGTGTTGCAGATTTTCTGCTTGTTTAGCTAGAGGGAACCAAAAGGAAGTAGAAAAATTTTTTAAAAAAAATCTACTTAAACTTTTCAAAATTACTGTTATGAACGCAGCAGATCCTCCTAAACCGCATCCTAAAGGAAAATTATTTAATTCAATTTCTAAATGAAAATTAGTTTTGTCAGGATATAGTTTAATCCATAAACCCAGCAAATATTCAATTAGTTGCCATGGTGAATTTAAAATTTTTTCAGTTAATGTATTATTTAAATATTGTTGATATTTTTGATTTAATTCATCAAATGTAGTTAGCAAACTTTGAACGGAAAAATTTTTGGTTTGTCCTTCAAAAGTTACTTTAATTTCGGGGTTATTATATATTTTACCAGTGATAAATAGAGGCACGTTAATTGCAATAGCTGGTGCTCCGTAGACTACGGAATGTTCACCGGATAAAATTATTTTTCCATATGCTTTATTAACCAGAAGATCATGATTTTTGAGCATATATACGTTTATGATCAGTTATGGTTTGTAAATAGTAATGTCCTGTTTTTATAGGATAATCGAAGTTATCAAGAGTTTTGCCACTAAATAATCTTTCACTATCGAAATAAAACGAACAATAAGTATCATAATCTATTGTCTGACGTCTAATTAACCAGCTATTTAGCGAATTTAAATTAGCTTGATAATTTTTAGCGAGTACAATATTAAAAAATTCTCCAGTACTACCTGATCCGTAGCTATAACAACCAATTCTGTTCCCTGGTTCTAAAGAGGAATTGTTAGAAAGGTATGATAATAAACTTAGATATAAAGAAACGGTATAACAATTACCGATTTGTTGATTGTATATTAGGCCAGGTGCTACTTGCGTTTCGAAGTAATTCTCATTTATATTATTAATTTTGAGTAACTGTTGATAACCGAATTTTACTAATTTATAAACTGGGGTATGAAAACAGAAAGCTTGATGATCAAGAAAATTTAAGGAATTATTTTCACAATAATTTTTCCATGCTCCTTTTAATAATTGTAGGTATGCGTTGCAGGATAAGCGACCATCAACTAAAGCGTAAGGTAAATAATGTGGGTGCCAAAAATCTAAAATTTCTTTCGTGTAAACACCAGAATTTAAATCAACTGAACATATACCAGGTTCGGTTGATAATATCATAGCAATCCCTCCTCCTCCTTGAGTAAGTTCTGCTTTAGAGTTTAAAGGATATTTAGCAATGTCAGCTGCAACTAATAAAACTTTTTTTTGAGGACGGCTCATTAACCACTGTAAACCAGTAAATAATCCGAAAGTAGCGGCATAACAAGCTTGCTTCATTTCAATTATTCGACAGTTGTTTGGTAAGTTAAAAAAGGAATGTAGATAGCTAGATGCTGATTTAGAAGTATCAAACGAAGTTTCTGTAGCGAAAATTACTAGCCCAATTTGTTCTTTTAATAAAGGGTCTTTTTTAAACAAAGGTAAAGCAGCATTTGCAGCCAGGGTTACAATATCTTCATACGGAGGAATTACAGCAATGTATTGTTGCCCCAAATCTTGTAAGTATTTTTTTTCGTTAAGAAAGTGCTTTTTGGCTAATTCTTTAACATCTATAGAATAATTACTAGTATAAAAATTTAATTGATCTATTCCTAACATAATTATAATAGTTCAGTATTATTTAGTTACCAATTAATGAGTATAAAGAAGCTAATTATAAAAGCAACTTTTTATGGATAACTTGCCTAAAAATTTATACGTAGTGTTTTTAATTTTATTGATAGTATTTTTCTAAAGTATCAGGATAAATAATTAGTTTTCGTTCTTTAATTTGGTAAAATTGGTCAACGGTTGCTTGCAATAGGTATCGATCATGTGCAATTAAAATTAATGCTCCTTGATAGCTTTGTAAAGCATAAGTTAAGTTTTCTCGCATTTCTAAATCTAGGTGATTAGTTGGTTCATCTAATATTAGTAAATTAGGACGATCCCATATTATACAAGCGAGAATTAAGCGAGTTTTTTCTCCGCCAGATAATAAAGATATTGGTTCGAAAACTTGATCTCCAGTAAAGCCAAAATTTCCTAAATAAGTTCGAATTTGTAGTTCAGTTGCGTGATTATTTGTTTGGGTATTAATGTAGTTGATTGGTGATAAATTTAAATCGATCATGTCAATTATTTGTTGATCAAAGTATCCTACATTTAAGTGTGGGTGTTTAGTAATTTCTCCGCTTAGTGCTGGAGTTATATTAAGCAAAGTTTTAATCAATGTAGATTTACCTATGCCATTTACGCCCAAAATGCCAATACGATCTCCTTCATTAATACTGAAGTTTATTTTTTCAATTAAGGGGTTGTGTTTTTGGTAGCCAACTTTTAAATTATTGGTTCTAATTAATGGGTTTCCAGCAGCAGGTGTAGGAAAAAATTTAAATTTAAAGATAGAATCTTGATGAATGAGTTCTACTGTCTGCATTTTTTCTAGAAATTTGATGCGGTTTTGTACTTGTTTTGCTTTGCTGGCTTTCGAACGAAAGCGTTCAATCCAACTAGATAATTTAGAAATTTGTTTTTGTTGTTGATTTTGTATTTTCTGAATTTCTTGGATACGTGAAGCTTTTAGTTGTTCGTAGCTAGAGTAGTTGCCTTTGTATAAAATTAATTTTTTGTTTTGAAAAGAGACAATTTTAGTAATTACTCTATCTAAAAAATCTCGATCATGAGAAATAACTAATAACGTTCCTTGGTAATCATTTAACCATTTTATTAGCCAATTAATTGTTTCTAAGTCTAAATGGTTGGTAGGTTCGTCTAGTAGTATTAAGTCAGCGTTACTGGTTAAAACTTTTGCTAGATTTAATCTGCGTTTCCATCCACCTGAAAAAGTATTTATTTCTTCAAGCATTTGTTCTTCAGTAAATCCTAAACCTTCCATTATTTTAGCGGCTCTAGCTTCTAAATCATAGCCGTTTAGTTTATAAAGTTGGTTGTGAATATGAGCAATTTGTAATCCATTTTGTTGTTTATTTGCGATTGTCAATTGTTGATATAGTGGAAAGATAATTTGATCTCCGCTTTGTACATATTCTAATGCCAATTGATTATTATTCGGTAAATTTTGTTCAAGATAGGCAATTTGTTTATAATTAATTTGGGTTTCGCCATGGGTTTCATGTATTTTTCCTAAAAGGAATTTAAAAAAACTAGTTTTTCCAGATCCATTTCTTCCTATGATGCCTACTTTATCTTTAGGGAAAATAGTAAGATCTGTTTTATCTAGCAAAGTTTTTGAGCCAACATTTAAAGTTAATTGTTTTAATTGGATCATATGTTTTCGAATTGTTTCATTTTTTGAATGAGAAAAGTTATTAAGGGTAATAGGATGATTTGTACTAAAATTTTTACAATACAAGCTGATAAAGCGAGCTGTATAATATTTTTTACAGAAGTTGTTCCTGCAAATGCAATACAAGAGAACATTAAACTGTCGGATAAGTGGCCAACGAGGGTGGAAATTGTACTGCGGGTTTTTAAATTAAAAAATTTATTTAGTTTGGTTAGAATGTTAGCACAAATAAATTCTCCAGTTAAAAAAGCTGTAAAGGAAGCAAATAAGAGACGGGGAGTTCTGCCTAATATTAAACTAAATGATGTTTGATCTGACCACAAAATGGAATTAGCAGGCAATAAAATTGCTATTACCATGATGCTAGAAGCTAGTAAGTTGCATCCGAAAGCGCTCCAAATGATAGTTCTAGATGTTTGATATCCGTAAGTTTCTGTTAAAATTACACTGATTAGGTACATAAACGGAAAGATCATGTCACCGACTGTGAAGTAAATACCCAAACAAGATATTATTTTTTGAGAAATGATATTTATTACCAAAAATAAAGATATGAATAACATGGCAAGTGGGGTCAATAATTTCATATAGTACGAAAAAGATCTTTAAGTGCTTTAACGCGATGACTGATTTGTTGTTTAATATTTATAGGAAGTTGAGCTACAGTTTTTTTGTATTCTGGAAGGTAGAAAATAGGATCATATCCAAAACCATTATTTCCTGCCGGTTGTTCGGTAATTATTCCTTTAAATATACCTTCTCCAAATTTAGGAGTTGGATCATTCGCCGATTGTAAGAAAACTAAAACTGACCGAAAACAAGCAGTTCTTTGTAGAAAAGGCACTCCTTTTAGTGCTGTTAAAATTTTTTTTATTTTATCTTCGCCATTAAAAAACCTGGCTGATAATAATCCAGGGGAACGATTTAAATAATCAATTTCTAAGCCGGAATCATCCGCGATGGCTGGTAATTTAGTTTTTTCGGATGCAAAACGTGCCTTTATTAAAGCATTTTCTAAATAAGTTTTTCCTGTTTCAGAAGGAGAGGTTAGATTAAAATCTTGGAAAGTATATATGGTATCATTAGGGAAAAATGGTTTTAACTCCTTAACCTTTCCTGGATTATTAGTTGCTAAGATAATTTTCATTTTTATTAGTAATTAAATTTATTTTTTAAGGCAATTGCTACTGGTTTAGGAACAAACTCTTCAATAGAACCGTGTAAAGAGGCAATTTCTTTTATGAAGGACGATGAAATGAAAGTATTATTCTCATTGGCCATCAAGAAAATGGTTTCAATTTCTGGTGCTAACCGCTTATTAACATGTGCTAGTTGGAGTTCGTATTCGAAATCGGTATTGCCTCTTAAACCACGTAAAATAGTTGAAATATTTTGTTGCCTTGCAAAATCAATTAAAAATCCGCTAAAAGGAAGAATCGATACTTGATAATTTCTTAAGCTTTCTTTGATTAATTGTAAGCGTTCTTCAGTAGAAAAAAGAACATTTTTACGCGATGCAGCGTTTACTGCAATTATAATTTCGAAGTGAGGCATAGCTCGGTGAATTAAAGCTAAGTGACCATTAGTAATGGGGTCAAATGTCCCTGGGTAAATAATTTTTTTCATAATTTACATAAAGCTAAGTCAAAGTTTAAATCGTAATCAGTAATCAGAGATGGTGAGTTAATTTCTAGATTATAAAAACTTATTGTTACTGCATGTTGATAAATTTCGAAACGTGGATATATGCTTTTGATTTCTCCAATATTGATGCGAATTAATTGTGCTGGTTGTTCAATTAGATAATTTCCTTGTTTAGCTTTAACTGTTTCCCATTTTACACTGGTCCGTAGCAGTTTCAAAGAGAGATCAATCATTTCTCTTAGTTTATTAAAAGCTCCAAACCATTGAAAAAGTTGTGTAGTACGTATTGATTCATTTTGTTGTAACCACGCCTGCGCGAAAGAATTATTAGAATTAAAGGTGCCTTGTAAATAATTTCTTCTCATGATAGAAAGAAAATAGTTTTTATTTAACTCATTAATTCCTCCTTCTTGGACAGGAGTATCTATGTAATAGGCAATTTGTTTCAAAATAGTATTTGATTTTCTTTTGTCAACTTGCTTTATAGAGGCTATTTCTTTTATTTTTTGAGCATACATTTGTAAGTTTTGTAGCAGTTTAATCCTTAAATCACGGTGTTCGATAATTTTCATAATTTCAAGGATAATTCTTAAGTTTTGAACATTATCAAAAAGGGTTTTTCGTTTTAGGTAAAAATCACCTTCTTTAAATAATTGTTCTAAAATTAAACAAAGCTGGACCTGATTGTTTAATGGATATTCGTATATCACTATGTTCTCCTTTTTTATGCCTTAATTTCAAGACGAGACTAGTATAAAAATGATAAAAAATCAATGTTTGTCAGGCGGATAAAATGCTTGTAAAATATTTAATTGTTTGTTAATATAACAAGTGAGCAGAGGGATAAATAGTGTGTTTTAGTAGTTCATAATAGAGGCTATTATGCATGTCGCGAAAGGGAATTATGGTTATAAAGAATTAGCTAAATATTTTCTTGGAAAGGAGCAATTGCAAACTGAGCGTTTAATGTTGTTGCAGGTTTTTGCTCGTTATTTTGAAAATAAATCGGAGAATTTTGAGCGGATATTAGATAAGTTTTTGAACGAAAAGATTGCGAATATGCATTTTGATGATGTTGAGGCAGCATTATATTCCCAAAGTGAAAAACAAAAAATTTTAAGCGGTGGTTTATCCGATTATGTTATGAATGAATTAGTGTATAAGTTTTTTCAGAAGATAGAAGATTGGTAATTATTTGCTAAATTTTTATCTGAAGAAGTAGGTCGTTATGAAATTAATCCTGTAACTTTTCTAGAGAAATGTTTGCCAGGTAAAAAATATGATAATTTGATGCGCCAGTACGCTATTCATATTTTTAAAGAATGCAGAGAAGAAGCATCTAAAGAAAATTTAGAATTATTGTTAGGTAAACATTTTGCTTCCTTGGTTGGTGGTAATTTTTTCTATTTTTTGGTTAATAATTTGGAACTTGTAGAAAAATTAAGTTACAGTAAAGCTGCTACGTTGTTGACAGAAATTCAGATGGTGTCTGATCAACAAATACTGATATTAGTAGAAAAAATGGTCGAAATTTTAGGCGAAAATTTGATAATAGAAGGATTAAAGGTAAATTTTACCCCGAGTATTAAAGATGATCCTAAGTTAAGTCGAAATTTTATAGAACAAATTATTGATTGCTTGTCGTCCGAGGAAAACTTGGTTGGTGATAAAAAAGTATTGGATAAATTGTTGTTAAAACAGCTGGTAGATGTTGTTGAGGAAGTTAAATCATTAGCGCATGAAATAAAAAATATTTTTTAATGTCAAGTTATAGATTTATTGCATAAAAAAGGATATTGATTTAATGATTAATTATATTATTATATAAATAATAATTATTGTTTAATAAGTGAGACATTGTGGACGAACAGGGTTTTTCTGCTGAATGGTTGGAGGCTAATGAGTTAGGGAGTTATGCTGCTAGTTGTGCTGATTTAATGCATTCCCGTAAATATCATGGTTACTTAGTTAGTTTTTGGCGAGGGCAAAGTTATATTTGGATTAACAAAATTGAAGAAGAAGTTCAAATAGATAATAATTTTTATATTTTAACCGGATCAGATTATCGTGGAGCTAGATTTCCGGCCTTACATTTAGCAAAATTTAGTTATAAGCCTTATCCGTGTTGGGAATATAAATTAGGTGAATTTAAGATAATTAGAGAATTAGTTTTAGTCCATAATCAAAATACTTTATTGGTAAAATATCAATTGATTGGTGATGTCAAAAAACAAGTAAAATTAATTTTAAGGCCGATGTTTAGTTGTCGAGACCGTCATTCTTTGCAATTGCCTAACGAGTTAGTTGGTGAATCATTTATTGTAGAAGATCGTGGTTTAAGGTATCAAGCATATCCTGGCTTTCCAGAAGTCTGGTTTCAAAGTGAAACAATGGTTAATTTAGTTTCTAAAATGGTATGGTATTATGATGTTAAATATCAGACAGAATTAGATCGTGGTTATGATGGTTATGAAGCTTTATATTTACCGGGTGAGTTGGAATTAGAGTTGAACTCAGATAAAGCAATAATTATTAGTGTTGGGTTAGTTAAGCAACAAAAAATTAATTATTTATGGGATAGTGAAATAAAGTATAGAACCAGAGGGCAGGCAAAAGAAAAGACCAATTGGTTAACCTCTTTACAAGAGGCTTCTAAAGTTTTTTTAACTTTAGAAGATGAGATAATAGCGGGTTATCCATGGTTTGGTGTTTGGACTAGGGATGCGATGATTTCTCTGCCAGGTTTGACTTTATTTAGTGGCAGAGAAAAACGAGCTTTAAGTATTTTAAGAAAATTTGCTAGTTTTGAAACACAAGGTA
This sequence comes from Gammaproteobacteria bacterium, assembly GCA_045580225.1. GTDB lineage: Bacteria > Pseudomonadota > Gammaproteobacteria > UBA9339 > UBA9339 > CAUUCF01. Next base: position 22,267 of record JAZNNJ010000007.1, read on the forward strand.
TTTTACCTAATTATTTAGGAAGTAATCCTAGTTACAACTCAGTAGATGCTGCCTTGTGGTTTATTTGGGCATGTAGTTGGTATTACAAAGTAACGCTAGATAGTTTTGGAATTAATAGTTTACTGTCTAGTGTGGAAAAAATTATTGAAGCACATTTTGTTGGTACTGGGTTGGGAGTTCGATTAGATGAAACTGGTTTAATTTATTCTTCATCGGTTGATAATGTTACTTGGATGGATGCAAAGGTTAATAATTATGTAATTACTCCTCGTTCAGGTTATGTGGTAGAACTAAATGCTTTGTGGTATCATGCTTTAACATTTTTAATGCAACATAGTAAAAAAGTTATTTTGCGTGAGAAAGTACAAGTAGTTTTAGATGCTTTTAGAAAGAATTTCATTCGTGTTTTTTGGAATAATGAAAAAAAATATTTGAATGATTTTGTTACTTATAATCAGGTAGATTCTTCTTTAAGGCCTAATCAGTTATGGGCTGTAGCATTAGATTTACCGATTTCTGATGCACAAAAAAATGAAGTTGTTAGACAAGCAAAAGACAAATTATTTACTCCTTATGGTTTAAGAACCTTGTCTCCGGAAGATAGTAAGTATTGTGGTTATTATGCGGGAGATCAGAACCAACGTGATTTAGCTTATCATAACGGAACTGTGTGGACATGGTTATTAGGGGTATTTACGGATGCCGTTTTAAATATTAAGGGTGATCTGACTTTTTTAGAAAAGGTCGAGAGATTTTTGAAGGCGCATTTAGAGTTAGATTATGGATTAGGTGGTATAGCGGAAGTTTTTGATGGAGATTGGCCTCATCGTCCTAACGGTAGTATTACTCAGGCGTGGAGCGTGGCGGAAGTTTTGCGAATTTTTAAATTAACAGGTTATGATAGAAGATAAATTACGAGTGTTAATGTATGGATGGGAGTTTCCACCTTTTATTAGTGGTGGATTAGGGGTTGCATGTTATGCAATAGTCCAGGAATTAATTAAACAAGGTATCGATTTAACTTTGGTGTTGCCTTATTCTTTGTCATCTTTAAAAAGAGATAAATTAAATAATTTGGAATCTCATTGTTCGGTGTTAAGGGATGATTATCCGGTATCTAGTGATGTTAGATTATTTGAGATAGAGGTTAATTCTAATTTAAATCCGTATTCTAATCATAAAGATATGGTTAATTTATCGGTAGATATTAAGGAAATTCGTAGATTAATGGCAGGTTTGCATTTGCCAGAATTTATTAAGAATTTAGTTGGGGATTTATATCTTGAGCAACGGGTAGAATTTTCAGGGGGAAAATATTTTAGCAATTTAATAGCAGAAGTATTTCGTTATGCGGCGTTAGCTGGTGTTTTGGCTGATAACATTGTTCACGATGTTATTTACGTACATGATTGGTTAACGGTGTTAGCGGGGTTAGAAGCTAAATTCTATAGCAATGCTCCGTTAATTTTGCATATACATGCTTTAGAAATTGATCGTAGTGAAGGTTCAGGAAATAGCAAAGTGTATGCTATTGAAAAATATGGAATGGAGCAAGCCGATCAAATTATTGCGGTTAGTCAATACACAAAGGATAGAATTATAAAATATTATCAAATAGATCCAAATAAAATTACAGTTGTTCATAATGGAATTAATAATGTACAAGTTAAAAGAAGTGTTTTAAAGCCTTCGGTGCCAATGGTGTTGTTTGTGGGAAGGCTTACTTACCAGAAGGGTCCTTACTTTTTTATTGAAGTGGCTAACCGTATTTTGGCTAAACTGCCTAATACTCAGTTTGTTTTAGCGGGAACTGGGGATTTGTATCGAAGTATGATTGAAAGGACGGCTTCTTTGAAGATAGGGACGAATGTTCATTTTACTGGATTTTTAGGGAGAGATGAAGTTCAACAATTGTATGATTTAGCTTCAGTTTATGTCATGCCTAGCATTTCTGAGCCTTTTGGATTAACGGCTTTAGAGGCTGCAGCACATGGTATTCCAGTTATAGTTAGTAAACAATCAGGAGTTAAGGAGGTTTTAAAAGGGGCGCTGGTAGCTGATTTTTGGGATATAGATGATTTATCTAATAAGATTTTATCTTTGTTATGTCATCCGTCTCTATCAGAGGATGCTGTGCAAATTGGTTTAGGTGATTTGCGAGAAGCTACTTGGAAAAAAAGTGTTAATAAAATTATTAAAGTATATCAACGAGGATTAAAGAAATGACTGCTATTTGTTTTTATTTTCAAGTACACCAACCGAAACGTTTGAAGAAGTATACTTTTTTTGATATAGGAAAAAACCATTTTTACGAAGATGAAGAGCAAAATCGCTTAATTTTTGAAAAAGTGGCTAATAAATGCTATTTACCGATGACTGATCTTCTTTTGAAATTGATTAAGCGTTATCCAGGACTTTTTAAGTGTGCTTTTTCTCTTTCTGGGGTTTTTTTGGAGCAATGTCGCAGATTTAGTCCCAAAACGTTAGATAATTTTGTTCGTTTGGTGGATACTGGTCAAATTGAAATTCTTTCAGAAACTTACTACCATAGTTTAAGTAGTTTATTTTCAGAAGAAGAGTTTAAGAAACAAGTTCATGAACATCGTGATCTAGTACGTAATGAATTTGGGATAAGTCCAACTGCTTTTCGTAATACCGAGCTTATTTATAGTAATCAAATAGCTAAAATGGTTGAGCAGATGGGGTATAAGGTAATTTTAGCAGAAGGAGCTGAGAAAGTTTTGGGTTGGCGTAGCCCTAATTATCTATATAGTTCTAAAAATTGTTCGAAATTGAAACTTTTGTTGAGGAATTATCCATTAACTGATGACATTGCTTTTAGATTTTCGGAACGTTCTTGGTCTGAATATCCGATTAAAGCCGAAAAATATGCTCATTGGCTTCATAGTTTGCGTCAAAGTGCAGATATCATTAATTTATTCATGGATTTTGAAACTTTCGGGGAACATCAATGGGTGGATAGTGGTATTTTTGATTTTATGGAAAAGTTGCCAGAATACATTTTTTTGCATCCTGATTATCGTTTTGTTACTCCTTCTGAAGCTGCTGAGGAGTTAGTAAATAAAGGTGAATTAGATGTTCCTTATCCATTATCTTGGGCAGATGCTGAACGTGATTTGACTGCCTGGCGTGGAAATAATTTGCAAGAAGATGCTTTAAAGGCGATTTATGATTTGCAGTTAGCGGTTTATCAAACAAAAGATAGTGATTTACTTCATGCTTGGCGTAGTTTACTGACGTCAGACCATTTTTATTATTTGTGTACTAAATATGCTGCAGATGGTGATGTTCATAAATATTTTAGTCCTTACAATAACCCGTATGATGCTTACATAAATTATATGAATGTTGTAGCTGATTTTCGTAGTGTCATTGAGCAAAAATTAGTTACTTTAAAGTATAAGCGTAAGATGAAATCGAGTTGGTGGAGAAAATTATTTGCATTTTTAAAACGGTTAGAACATCATTCTAAATTATCAAGAGCAAGTTGATTATTGAGATGTCTAAACGTATACATAGTACTTTAAAAACTAAATTGGGAGATTTACTAGGGGAGTTTTATAGCAAATTTGGAACTGTATTGCCTCGTAAACCATATTATGAAGATGATGAGCCATCTGGTGATGGTAGTGCTAGGCCAGTATTTGTTGAGCATCCTTTTCTGCAAAATTTGCCGGTAGGTGCTTCTTCTGATTTATCTTCGGTAGTTAATAATAATCAAGAGGTTTTGGATGAGGCTCAAAAACGTAGTGATGAGTTAACAAATGAACCAAAACAACGTTTAGAGATGAGATTAGGGTTAACTAATCGTAAAAAGTATATTTATGAAAATTATACTAAGCCAGTATGAGTATTGCTAAGACTATTATTTATGGTAATTTGCAAGATTTAAAGCATGAGTTAAATTTAAAACCTAATTTGGATGTTTTAGATGAATATGGTTATACTCCTTTAGTTCAAACAGCGATCGTTAATGATAAATTTAAGGCAGAACTTTTATTAAAAGCAGGAGCTAAGATTGATTATCCAGATATTACGGGGCGTACTGCTTTATTTTGGGCGGCTGATAATGGGAATGAAGAATTTTGTAAGATGTGTTTACAATATAGGGCTGATCCTAATAGTTACAATAATGGTGGACAATCAGTTTTAGTAATGCCTTTGGTTAAAAATAAAATAGTTATTAAAGAACTATTGCTAAAATATGGAGCGAAATTGAGTTTTGCGCAGGATTTTTTAAATGCTAAGATTTTGGGACATTCTTTCGAATTAGAAGGGAGAATTGATATCGTTAATCCGCGTAATCAATTTATTGAGGTTGAATTAGAAGGTTTTTATTTAGATTTTACAGTTAATTATATCGCTTTATTGTTAGACGATTTTAAAAATAGTTTTGCTGCTCGTGATTTAAAATTTGAATTTAATTATGTGGATCAAATTTTAGAAAGTTTATATAACGGAGCTTGTTTATTGGCAAAACAAAATTATTTGTTGGATTTAAGAGAACATTTGCGGGAGATTGATCATTATTTAGGCCAAGAATTTCTAATTTTACCCGTAGCTTTTGATGGGCATGCCATTAGCTTTATTAAATATCGACAATTTTGGGTAAGGATAGATCGTGGTGCTTTTGGAAGAGAGCAAGGTAGCGCTATTATTTATTGTGCGGGAAAAGAAGTAGATAAAGAATTTTTGAAAAATTTGCTTTATAAGCGACAAAGCACAAAGCAAGTTAATATTGATTTAGAACGATTATTAGCTTTAGAAAAATATCAAGTGATTAACTTACCATTGCAGCGTACTGGTAATTGTTCATGGGCTAATGTTGAGGGATTAATTCCTTTAGGTTTAATTTTATTGAAAGCTGAAGCGAAGGGATGGGCAAATTTGCCTGCTATTACTAAAGAAGCTTTACATTTTTATCATCAATGGCAGAATTGGAATCGGGAACGTGCTATTGATTTTTGTTTGCAAGATTTAAAGAATCTTGAAATAAGCCGTCAAATGACTAAAATAGCTCTATTAATTGCGATAGTTTTTCAAAGTTTAATGGTTGAAAAAGATAAGAAAGTAATGGATAAAATTATTGAACAAATTAATAACAAATGTTACTGGCCAATTTTGAGTTGCTATGTGAAAACTTTTTTTCGTAGTTATGATCACCCATTATGGCAAAATTTTCAAAAATTTTTGGATCGTGCGGAAATAGATGAAAATGAATTACTACGAATGTAGAGGATCGGAAGTGCATTTAAAAGTGAGGATAGTTACTAGATCGCCTAAAAATGCTTTTTTAGGTTTGGTAGATAATCGCTTGAAAATTAGTATAAATGCTGTACCGGAAAATGGTAAAGCAAATAAAATGCTTATAAAATGGTTGAGTAAGGAATTTGAAATTTGTCAAAATCAAGTTACAATCCGTTCGGGTATAGCTAGTAAAGATAAAGAATTAGTGTTGCCTATGAAGTGTTTAAATAGAGTAGAAAAGTTGTTTTCTAAATAGTAAATAAACTAATCTAGAAAATGTATTAGAGTAAATTTTTTTGAGGAAGTATTATGTTGACCAATTTAGTAGTAGATGATTTGTGCAGGGTGAATGGTGGTTCTTTAGGTGCGGTATTGGGGGTTGAAGCGGCTCTTGCTGTACAAGCTATTTATAGGGGGAAGTTTTTTGATGCGGTAGCTAACGGTGTAAAATGGGGATTGGCAACATATACTGCAGGCAAATTAATTTTAGAGTTAAATGCAGCTGGCGAATGTTATTGCAATCGATATATCAATGCAATAATTGAAACTAATGTGTGTAATGACGAAGTGGTATTAGTTGGAGTTGCGGTTTTTTCTGGCTTTATTACCTACCATGCTAATATTTTGTGGTAAATGTTTTCAGTTCTAGTTTCTAATGTATAAGAAAATATGGTTGTTGGTAACGTTAGGAGCTATATGTTATCCTTTGGCAATTCCTCCATTTTCTAGTTTTTGGTTAATGGAGGTTTCTTTAGCGTTTTTGTTATGTTTTTTTGAAAAAATAGATTTACCTAAGAGAACTTTCTTAGGAGGATGGTTTTACGGTACTTTGGCATTTAGCATTGGAATACATTGGCTTTTTTATAGCATTCATCAGTATGGTGGAGTTAATAGTTTTGTTGCTGGGTTAATTGTATTAGGGGTAGCAGGTGTTTTTGGGTTATTACCTGCTTTGCATGGATATATTTATAAGCATTTTTTTAGTAAGTTTTCTTTAGATATTCGGGTATTATTAGGCTTTCCGCTGATTATTAGTGTGTTTAGTTTCTGTCATTATTTGCCATTTAGTTTTATAGGACTTTCCCATATAAATACCGTGTTGCGTAACTATGTGCCTTTTTTAGGGGAGATTTTTTTAGTGTTTTTTATTGCGCAGCAAGGAGCTATCTTGTTTTGGTTTTTTGCAATTAAATGTAAAAATCTATGGAAGAAGTTTTTAGCTATAGTTTATGTGATAAGTATTTGGGGTGGTGGTTTTTATTTAGAAAAAAAAATTGTAGAGTGTACTGGTGAACAGATAGCAGTTACTGCTTTACAAACTAATTTAACACCTATACAAAAATGGAATCCAGTATTATTGCAACAGCATTTTAACAAATATGTGCAAGGTTCACTGTTAAATAGTCAACAAACGGAGCTTGTTGTTTGGCCAGAAGTGGCTTTACCTTATCTTACTGGTGATTTATTGCAATTTTTACAAGGATATGTGCGAGATTTAAAGGTTTCTCTGTTATTAGGAAGATTACGTGAAGAAGGTGATAAAATATTCAATAGTGCTTCTTTAATTGATCAAAAAGTAACTAATTATAATAAGTATAAATTGATGCCATTTGGTGAGTATTTACCAAGTTATTTAAGTAGTTTGCGTAAGTATTTTTCTTTTCTTCCGGAAAAGGATATGGCTGCTGGTTTGGGAAAGGAAGTGCTTAAATTATATGATACTTATCCTTTTGCTGTTAATATTTGTTATGAAACTCTTTTTCCAGTTTTAACTTGGAAAAAATTACCAGAAGCAGAATTTATTGTGACACTTAGCGATGATAGTTGGTTTAAGAATTCTTGGGTAGTAGAGCAGCACTTAGCAACGGCTCAAATGTTATCGTTGGCTTCTGGTCGTTACCAAGTTTTTGTTAGTAATGGAGGAATTAGTGCTTTTATGGATCATAGAGGTAAAATTATTAAACAGACTAAATTATCTAAGGCTTTATTGGGATCCATAAAACTTAGTAAATCTTTACCGATTAGTGTTCGTTTTTATTATTGCTATTGTGGATTTTTTTTATTGATTTTTTTAATCATGATTTGTTGGCCTAAAAGGCAAAAAAAGTAATTTTTTTGCTTTTTAGTATTAATTATTGTATAAACTAATTGTTTGAATATTTACCAGGGGAGAATGCATGAAGAAATGTTTGTTATTAGGATTGTGCGGGATTATTACTAGTGGGTTAGTGCAAGCTGATGAACTTGTTGATAAAAAAATTAAAAGTTTAGAGGAGCAAATTAAAGTTTTGAAAAAGGATATTAAAAAGTTAGACCAAAATAGCACTAAACAAAATATTCAAGAGTCTTTTACTAAAGATGTTTATTTGAGTGATGCTGTAGAATTATATGCTCACGGTCCCGCAGTGGTAACCTCTCCTGCTTTAGGAGTACGTAGGTCGGCTGAGGATGCTTCTGATTTAATAATTAATTTGTCTTCAATTAACGAAGATTTAAAGTTATTGCAATTGCGCCAAAAGATGGATAACTACGCAAGAAAAATTAATTTGCCGATTCCTAATAGGCCAATTATTGCACTGAGTGGTGGGGCTGTTGGTAAGTTTACCGCAACAAAAAATACTGTATATAATGTTGCTAGCACTAAATTTGACGTGGATACGGCAGAGTTTAGTATTGTCGGAGAAGCTAGTCCGTGGGCTACCGGAGTTTTAGTTGTTTCTTATACGGGGGAAAGTAAATCAAGTTATTCAGATAATTATGAGGGTAAATTTGGTTTAGATCGTGGTTTTGTAACTATAGGACAACTAGAAAAATGTCCTATTTATTTATCTTTTGGAAAGATGTATGCTCCTTTTGGTTCATATAGTTCTCATATGCTTACCGATACTTCAGTTAAGATATTAGGTAAAGTTCATGATAATATGGTGATTTTAGGATTTGCAAATCACGGTTTAGAACTTCAGGGTTTTATCTTAAGTGGTGGAGTTAAATCTGAGAGTAGAAATAATTTATGGAAGCATTTTGGGGCAAATTTAGCTTACAATATGGAAATTAATGGTTTGAAAGTGATGTTAGGTACTAGTGTTTTAGGAGATCTAGCTGAAGCTAAAAAGTTTCCGTATGATACATTGACGAAGAATGGTTCTTCTAAGTTGCGTAAAACACCATCAGGTTTGAATGCTAGGATGAAGATTGTTTACCAGAATTTTAGTTTGTCTAGTGAATATGTTACATCTTTAGGGAGTTTAGATGCTGAGAGTGCAAGTTATAAGCCTAGGGCATTTAATGTTGAGGGGGCGGTAGATTTTCGTTTATTTAATAGCTCAAATTCTTTTGCTATAGGTTATGGTAATTCTAAAGGTGCATGTTTTTATCACACTTGCTTTCCTGAGCACACTATCTTTACGGAATATAATGTTTCTTTGATAAAAAATACTATTTTGGGGTGTGAGTACCGATATGATTTGGTTATTCCAGGGGATGCTAGTGGTGGATCACGAAAATCACAAAATACTTTTACTGTTAAATTAGGAGTATTTTTCTAATGTTTTAATGAGACTTGTGAATTTGGAAAAAGGTCGGTTTTACGGCCTTTTTTCGTTTAGTGGTTTTACAAATTAATAATGATGAAAATGAAATATACATTAATAAAACAAGAGGGGTTAGCGCGTCGAGGTAGGTTGGTTCTTAATCATGGGGTTATAGAAACTCCTGTTTTTATGCCGGTAGGTACTAAAGCTACAGTAAAGACTTTAACTCCTGAAGATTTAGAATCTCTAGGTGCGCAAATTATTTTGGGTAATACTTTTCATTTAATGTTACAACCAGGGATAGAATTAATCAACCAATTTAATGGTTTGCATGATTTTATGCATTGGTCACGTCCTATTCTAACAGATTCTGGTGGGTTTCAAGTTTTTAGTTTAACTTCTTTAAGGAAAATTAGTGAAGATGGAGTTTGGTTTAATTCACCGCTGTCTGGAAAGAAGGTATTTTTAAATCCTGAAATTTCTATGCAAATTCAAACTGGTTTAAATTCTGATATTGTTATGGCTTTTGATGAGTGTACTCCTTTTCCGATTGATTATGCTGGAGCTCGTAAATCGATGGAGTTGTCTTTACGTTGGGCAAAACGTAGTCGGGATGAATTTTTGCGTTTAGAAAATAAGAATGCACAGTTCGGTATTGTTCAAGGTAGTATTTTTGATGATTTACGTAAACGTTCTGTTGAGGAGTTGATAGATTACAATTTTGAAGGTTATGCAATTGGTGGGTTAGCAGTAGGTGAACCTAAGGAAGAAATGTATCGTGTTTTAAATTTTTTGGATCATTTAATGCCTCAAAATAAACCGCGTTATTTAATGGGAGTGGGTACTCCAGAAGATTTAGTGCAAGGTGTTTTAAATGGGGTAGATATGTTTGATTGCGTTATGCCTACTCGTAATGCTAGAAATGGCCATTTGTTTACTTGGCAGGGGATAATTCGGTTGCGTAACAGTTGTTTTAAAACGGATAAGCGGCCATTGGATGAAAATTGTTCATGTTATACTTGTCGCAATTATTCGCGAGCTTATTTACATCATTTAGATCGTACTAAAGAAGTTTTAGGTTTGAGATTAAATACTATTCATAATCTTGCATTTTACCAACAATTAATGGCGAAAATTAGACAAGAAATAGAAAGTGGTAGTTTTAATGTTTGGGCAAGAAATTTTATAATTAATTATTCAAAATAGTAACTGGACTCTGCTAAAGTAGGATGTTATTATTTTATGGAACATTATTTTGTGGATTGTCAAGATGTTGCAGCAAATTTATCAAAAAACAAAAGGTTGGTTTACTTGGATTTTATTTTCCTTAATTGCAATTACATTTGTATTTTGTGGAGTAGAATTTCGGTCTAAAAATCATGGTAAGGTAATTTTTCAAATTGGTAATGAAAAATTGACAGAAGAAGTTTTTAGGCAAAAATTAGAGAAGTATAAATCAAATTTAATTAGTCAGCGTGGTAGACCTTTGGAATGGACCAAAGAGGAAGAAAAGCGGTTAGAGCGTAGTTTTTTGGATGATTTTATAGAACATGCTCGCCTGACGAAGACTATTGAACAAATGCGTTTAGTGTTATGCGATGAGCAATTGTATAATGAAATATCTAAAATTCCTGAATTTCAACAAGATGGTAAGTTTGATCTAGACAGATTTCAGCAATACTTGGTACAAAATGGTTTGTCGATAGATAGTTTTAAACAGTTATTTGGATTAAATTTGGGCCTAAGGCAGCAAGAATTTGCAATTAAAGATACTGAATTTTTACTGCCTAAAGAAAAGGTATATTTAAGTGGGGTTTTATATCAAAAGCGTTTGGTTAAAATAGCTGATTTGTCTAAAATATCGGCTGACATTAATATTAGTGAATTAGACCAACGGGACTATTATAAAACGCATCAAACTAATTTTATGGATCAAGCTAAAGTGCAATTTGAGTATCTAATTTTAAATTCTGATGATTTAGTTGTTAAGACAGTTTCGGATCGAGATGCAGAAATTTTTTATCAAGAGCATATCGATGATTATTATGTTGTACCTAAACGGTGGCAAGTTTTATTAGTTGAATTATTTTGTCCTGATGATGAAAAGGAGCAATCAAAAATTGATCTTGAGGTTTCAAAGATACGTTTAGAACTAGCAGAAACAGATTCAGTAAAAGAGTATCCTCATATAAGAACCGAAAAAATGTGGTTAACGGACGGTAGTTTTGAGGGTAAATTGAGGAACTCTTTAGGTAAAGCTAAGGTTGGTGATGTTTTACCAGAGATTCGTGATGATAAAGCGGTTTTATTGGTAAAAGTTTTAAATATTGAAGAAAAGCGGATTCGTGCTTTTAGTGAAGTACGTGATCAGATAGTTGCTATGTTGAAGCAGCGTCTTATAGGAGAAGAATTTTTAAGAAAATCGGATCAGTTAGCTGAATTAGTTTATAATAATCCAGAAAATTTATTGGTTGCTGCTGAACAGCTAAACCTAAAAATTAATCAGGTAACTTGGTGTACAAAGGATGAAGTATTCAACAAGCTTGGAAAAATAGTTGCCGATAAAGTATTTGATCGAACTATGTTATTCCAACGTTTTAATAGCGATTTAATCGAAATTTCTCCTGGAAAAGCGATGGTATTGCGTGTGAGTGAGTACTTGCCAGCAAAACCGTTGGCTTTTGAACAGGTAAAAGGTGATATTGTGAAGATAATGCAGGAGCAACGAGAAAAGGATTACCGAATACAAATAGCAAAATCTTTAATTGAAAGTAAGCACGATGTTCAGATGGTTTTGAATAAACAGTACCATTTAGCGATGGATACAAAAGTTTTTGGTGAAAATTTGGAAAATGACGCTTTATTTTCGGTTGTTTTTTCTAAAGCTGCAACTGAAAGTCTCTTTTTTGAAGATCCATGGTTGATTTTAATTGAAAAGCGATGGGTAGATAATTCATCTGGTAAAGATCTTGGGTTTAGTGAAGTTTACGATGATTTAAAGAACAAGGCTATGAATTATTTAAAAAATTGCCTTTATGATAGGCAAAAAGTGAAGGTGATAGGGCTTGAAGATTGATTAATAATGGGAATATATAAAAAACGTGACAAGTGATAATAAACTTGTTAGATTAATACAGTTATTTAATTTGTGCTCGTAGCTCAGCTGGACAGAGCATCGGCCTTCTAAGCCGAGGGTCACAGGTTCGAATCCTGTCGAGCACGTGTTTTATTTATGGTGAGCGTAGCTCAATTGGCAGAGTCCCGGATTGTGATTCCGGTTGTTGTGGGTTCGAACCCCATCGCTCACCCATTATTTCGATGTTTAAATTATGAAAAAAATAATTACTCTGGTTGCGTGTGTTTTTTTGTTAGGTAATTTAGTTTGGGCTGATGGTTACGATGAGCAGTTAGAACGCCATTTAGACTTGATAATAGTGGAAAATAGCTTATCTAAAACTTTGGATAAAAGCGAGACTGATAATAGTTTATGGATTCAGAGTGTTGTAAATAATGGTTATTTAAAGGTACCTTTTAAAGATCGTGCGGAAAATTATGGAACTAATGTAAGTGGTAGTTTTCGTTGGAATGAGCAAATTAGTGCTTTGTTTTATGGATATTTTGGGCATGCGGTTTTAAGAGGAAGATATTCAGTTCATCAGAATCATGGTCATGGTGGTTTAGGAGTGAAATTTGAAAAAGATAAATGGGTGGTTGCGGTTTTGGGTTATTACGGAGAAGGAAATAGTAACTTATTAGGTTTAGTAACTAAATTAAGTTATCATAACAAAAAATGGCGGAATTTTTTTGTTGTTCCTCAACTAGAATTAGGTTATCATTATATTCGTTTTAAAGGAACAACTTCTGGAATAACTTTAAAGCCAGAAATCAAAACTAGATGGTTATTTCATGAATTTGCTGAATTGGACAGTTCTATTGCTGTTAAGTTAAGAAATTATCGTAAGCAAGGTAGTATTGCTAATTTAACTGTGTTGTATAATTTAGGAATTAATTACGAAATTACTGAAGCATTAAAGGTATCAGGTAAAGTTGAGCTGGAACATGGAGGGGGTGTGACAACTAGCTTTTTGATAGGTTTGGGGTACCATTTTTAATTTTATTATATGAGAAAAGTTTATCCGCGGGCGAACGATTATAATACCGTGTATTTAAAAGATGTAATTTCAAATCCAAATATTCGATGTGGAGAATATACATTCTATCATGATTTTGTACATGATCCACGAAATTTTGAGAATAATAATGTATTGTATCATTACCCAGTTAACCAAGATAAGCTCATAATTGGTAAATTTTGTTCAATTGCGTGTGGTGTTAAATTTATTTTTAATGGTGCTAATCATAATTTATCTTCCGCATCAACTTATCCTTTTCACATTTTTTTTGATGAATGGGGGCTAGATTCTCATGAATTAAGTAATGCTTGGGATAATAAAGGGAATATTGTTGTTGGTAATGATGTATGGTTGGGGTACGAGGCTGTAATCATGGCTGGTGTAACCATTGGTGATGGTGCGATTATAGGAACACGTGCTGTAGTTACTGGAGATGTTTCTCCTTATGAGATTGTTGGAGGGGTGCCCGCTAAGGTTATTCGTAAACGTTTTGATGAGCAAGTTATTTTACAATTATTAGAAATTAAGTGGTGGAATTGGAATAAAGAAAAAATAATGGATAATTTTCAAGCAATACAAAGTGGAAATGTTGATCGATTAAAATAGTTATCATAAATTGTTGGTTTAGTTGCATTTAGAAGATTATAAGTATAAAAAATTTATAATTTTAAAGATAATGTTATCTTGCTATAGTCAAATTTATTGTGGGGAGAATGGTTATGTTGGATTATACTAGCAAAGAAATTGTGAACATTGGATATTCAGATCTGGATTGTAATTTAATTTTAAAACCTTATTCTTTATTAAATTATTTGCAAAATGTTGCGGTAAAAGATGCTGATAGATCCGGTTTGGGATTTTCCAAAATGTCAGGTTATTCGTGGTTTTTGATTAAATATCGTATGGAGTTTAATAATTATCCGATAAATATAAATACTCTAACAATTGGGACTAAATCTTTGGGTTATAATAAAATTTTTGCTTATAGGGGCTTTACAATATTGAATAATTCTAGATTGCTGGGGAGAGTTATAAGTTTGTGGTCTATTATTGATTTTGCTAGTCGTAAGACGGTCAATATTGCCGATTTATATATTAATAATCCAAGCATGCCTATCTACGTTAAAACTGAAAATGATTTAATTTTTAGTAAGGTTAATCGATTAATAGCTTATGAATTTAGTAAAGAATTCGAGGTTTTATATAATGATTTGGATAATAATGGACATGCTAATAATGGTAATTACATTGTTTGGGCTTTAGAGGTATTACCAATTGAGTTTAAATGTAAATATAAAATTAAAAATTTGGATATAATTTTTAAGAAAGAAGCTAGATATGGTGAAAAAATTATTTCAGAAGCAAGTTTTAAAAGTGATTTAGTTACTAATCATCAACTAAAAAATTCACAAGGGGAAGTTTTATGTAGATTAGAATGCGAGTGGGAGGAAATAAAATCATAAGTTTTTAAAAAAACTTGATTAATCTTGTAAATCGTGGTAATCCTTCATATTATTAATTAGGCACGTAGCTCAGTGGTAGAGCATCACCTTGACATGGTGGGGGTCGTTGGTTCGATACCAATCGTGCCTACCATAGTGTACATGCAAAGTTTAAAGGAAATTCTTAATAAGTTATCTCTGTGTAGATGTGTTGATTTAGAGGGTTCTATAGATGTTGTAGATTATTTCGATAATCAATTTTTACCTTTAGAATTTCGTTCAGTTTGTAGTTTTGGTTTTTTTTGTGACCAGGTTTTAACTGTATTTGTAATTAATGCAGCTTGGGCAAACAGGTTGAAGTATCTGTTACCAGATTGGATTAAGTGTTTACAAAAAAAACCTTATTTTTTTGATTTAAAGAGTATTCAATTAAAGGTTAAAAAAAATAACCTTGATAAGGCTAAACTAAATACTCGTAAAAAAAAGGTGTTTAAACGGCAAATATCTCAAGAAGATTTATTAATTTGGAATGAAGCAAGAAAAAAAATAAAAGAGTTCAATAGAAATAAAGTATCATAAAAATATTTGCTTTCCTGAAGGAGATAAGTTATCTTAAAAACTGATAAGTTTTGCGGGGTGTGGCTCAGTCTGGTAGAGTACTGCTTTCGGGAAGCAGGGGTCGGAGGTTCGAATCCTCTCATCCCGATTTTTGTTGTTAATGAGAAAATTAAGAGGGGATTTGAAAAGGATTATTTTGTTGATTTCGTCAATTTTATTAATTGGTTGTTCTACTGTTAATAATTTACATCAAGTCAATAATAGCGGTGAATATGAGATCGATCCTTATGAAAAATTAAACAGAGGGATTTTTGTAGTTAATCAAAAATTAGATAGTTGGTTTCTACATCCTATTGCTAAAGGGTACAATTTTATTTTTCCGCAAATTATTCGTCAAGGAATCAGTAATGTATACGGGGTGCTTGCAGACCTTAATACTTCAGTTAATCGGTTGTTGCAAGGTAATATTAGAGGTTTTTTAGCTAACGCTAACAGGGTTTTGATTAATATATCTTTTGGAATTTGTGGAGTATTTGATATAGCTGATTATTGGGGAATAAAAAAAGATCATAGTGATTTTGGAATTACATTGGCTAGTTGGGGTTCTAAACATCGTCCTTTCGTTATGTTACCTTTTTTTGGTTCAGCTACGTTAAATGAGGTGATTGGTAAACCAATAGACGCCGTGTTTTTGAATGTATGGGTTTGGATACCAAGCCATGCAGTGCAGTGGGGAGCTATAGGTGGTTATTATGTACAATCTAGAGCGGCATTAGTTGATTCTGATTCCTTGTTAAAGCAAGCCTTTGATCCTTATATATTTATTAGGGATGCTTATTTACAGCATCGTGAGTATTTGCTAGAATATGATCCTTATCGTCGTGATATCGATTGTATTGGTGAGTAAAATTTTTAAAATGTATAATAGTTTTAGTTGAAGGGGTATGACGATGGTTGATTTTGTTATTAAAGATAAGTTGGTGTGGGATGCGATTGACTTAGAAGAGAAGCGCCAAGAAAATTGTTTGGAGTTAATTGCTTCGGAAAATTACACCAGCCGAGAAATTATGAAAGCTCAAGGTTCAGTATTGACTAATAAATATGCTGAAGGGTACCCTGGGTATCGTTATTACAGTGGTTGTGATTATGTAGATAAGGTAGAACAATTAGCAATTGATCGAGCTAAAGAGCTTTTTCATGTTGATTATGTGAATGTTCAACCTCATTCTGGTTCGCAAGCTAATGCGGCAGCTTATGCGGCGTGTATTAATCCTGGAGATGTTATTTTAGGTATGGATTTGGCAGCAGGTGGGCATTTGTCTCATGGTTCTAAAGTAAGTTTTTCCGGAAAATTTTACCAGGCTTTTTGTTATGGTTTAGATTCAACAACGGGTTTGCTTGATTACGAGCAAGTTGACTATTTAGCAAAAAAATATCGACCTAAAGCTATTATGGCTGGTTTTTCGGCTTATTCTAGAATTGTAGATTGGAATCGTTTTCGTAGGATTGCAGATGCAGTTGGTGCATATTTGATCGTAGATATAGCACATGTTGCTGGGTTAGTGGCTGCTGGACTATATCCTTCACCTGTGAAGATAGCCGATATTATAACCTCTACTACTCACAAGACTTTGCGTGGCCCTCGTTCGGGACTGATTATGACGAATAACTATGAACTTTATAAAAAGATCAATAGTGCCGTTTTTCCAAATTTGCAAGGTGGTCCATTATGTCATGTAGTGGCGGCTAAAGCAATTGCTTTTTATGAAGCGTTACAACCGGATTTTGTCACTTATCAGAAGCAAATATTAATTAATGCTAAAGCAATGGCAAACGTGTTTTTATCAAGAGGTTTTAATCTAGTTTCGGGAGGAACAGATAATCATTTATTTTTGGTAGATTTGCGTAATCATAATTTAACAGGCGCTGAAGCGGTTAGTTGGTTAGAAAAAGTAAATATTGCAGTAAATAAGAATGCTATTCCAGATGACCCTTTACCTCCTAGTATAGCTAGTGGTATAAGAATTGGTACTCCCGCTATGACAACTAGAGGGTTAAAGGAGAAAGAAGCTAGTTTTGTGGCAGAATTAATGTGTGATTTGTTAATTCAGCCTGATGAGGTGAAGGTAGAAAATATTCTTAAACAAGTTTTGGATTTATGTAATAATTTTCCTGTGTATACTGTCTGTTAAAATTAGAGGTTAAAAAATGAATAAAAAACAACAAGATAACGATTTAAATACAGAAGATAATATTGCGGCGCAAGAAGAGATTACTCCTAGTCGTAATGCAGAGCAAATTGCTTTATTGGAAAAGAGGATAGTCGAATTAGAGACTCAGGTAAGTGATAACCGGAATGCTTTGCTTTCATCATTAGCTGAAATGGAGAATTTGCGTAAACGGACCGAAAGGGAAATTAGTAATGCGCACAAATATGCAATTGAGAAATTTGCAAAAGATTTATTAATAGTAGTTGATAATTTAGAACGTTGCTTATTAAATAGAATTCCTGATGAAATGTTACAATCTACATATCAAGGTGTAGAATTGACATTGAAATCTTTAATCGATGCTTTAAAGAAGTACGGAATAGACGTAATTGATCCGATTAATCAAGAGTTTAATCCTGAACAGCATAATGCTGTTACTGTTAAAGCTGTAGATGGAGTGGTTACGAATACGGTTGTTGAAGTTATTCAGAAAGGGTATTGGTTAAAAGATCGTATTTTGCGTCCGGCAATGGTGGTAGTTGCTCAGTAATTTAAAATTTTACTAGACTATTTAAAATTGCTTGGTATACTTATACAAGAGTGTTGGGGCCTATAGCTCAGTTGGTTAGAGCAGTGGACTCATAATCCATTGGTCCTAGGTTCGAGTCCTAGTGGGCCCATCAAATGACGATAAGGAGGAAGTTATGTCAAGGAGAAAACGTCTGTTAGTGCTTACTTCGGGAGGTGATTCTCCAGGAATGAATGCAGCAATACGCGCAGTAGTACGTTCTAGTTGTTATCGCGATTTAGAAGTATTTGCCTGTCATGATGGTTATTTGGGATTGGTTGAACAGCAGATTTTTCCGATAGATACTTGCGGGGTTTCTGGTTGCATTCAATGTGGAGGCACGATTTTACGGGCAGGGAGAGCGAAGCATTTTCATGATCCGGAAGTAAGAGATAATGTTGTAAGGTTCTTACAACAGCAAAAAATAGATTTTTTAGTTCCTATAGGGGGTGATGGTACTTTTAGGGGGGCTGCTCTTTTGGAAAAGGAAGGCGGACCGAAGTGTATTGGTATTCCGGGAACTATTGATAACGATATCGTGGGCACGGAGTATACTATTGGTTATGATACCGCAAGGAATAATGCGTTAAGATCTATTGATAAAATTAGAGATACTGCAGCAAGTAGTGGTATGTATTTTTTAGTTGAAACGATGGGACGGAATGCTGGTTTTTTAGCCGTCGATATTGGTTTAGCTAGTGGGGCTGAATTTATTGTTACTCCTGAATATCCAATATCAGTCCCTGATATTGCGGCAAAGATATTAAATCCGGTGCGTCGGCGGCATAGTGTTTTAATTGTAGTTGCAGAAGCAGATCGGCCTGGGAGAAGTTTTGATATTGCTAAAGCATTAGAATTACTGACTCCTGAGTTTTCATATAGAGTGTGTGTTTTAGGACATGTTCAGCGCGGCGGTCAACCTACGGCGCAAGATCGGTTAGCTGCGTCAATAATGGGTGATTTAGCTGTTAGGGGATTATTAGAGGGTAAATCTTTACAGATGACAGCGCTGAGTGATAATAAGTATTGTTTAGTAGATTTGCCTAATCCTGATAAATCATCGCGTTGTTTAACGGATCAAGAGTTATTACAGCTAAATGGAATTTTGTCTATTTAGTTAGTATTTTGGGGTAAATTATTGATTGAGTGTAGTTGATGCTTGCACTTTTATGAAAAAAAGTATAACCTTGAACGCGATTGTGTAAATTATTAGTTGAAGGAAAATGAAAAAAAATATTCATCCAGATTATCGTGAAATTGAAGTGGTTTGTAGTTGTGGCAATAAGTTTAATACTTATTCTACTACACCTAGAAAAGTCTTAAATATAGAAATTTGCGGTGCTTGTCATCCTTTTTATACAGGTAAACAAAAGATTGTGGATACTGCTGGTAGGGTTGAAAAGTTTCAAAAGAGGTATGGTAGGGTCAAGTAAGTTCTTAAGATGAATTTAGCCGATTTTGATTTTTCGCTTCCGGATAATCTGATTGCTAAATATCCTGTAAGGGTTCGTAGAGAAAGTAGGTTGTTGTTTTTAAATAGATCTACTGGTAATATTGAGCATCATCGTTTTTTTGAATTGCCTGATCTGTTGAGTAGTTCTGATTTGTTGGTATTAAACGACAGTAAGGTGGTGCCAGCTCGTCTCTTTGCATTTAAGCAAACGGGAGGGAAGGTTGAAATTTTGTTAGAGAAGCCTATTGATGATAGGTTATTTTTGGCTATTTCGCACGCTAACCGATCTTTAAAGTTGCAGGATGTTGTGTATGTAAAGGATCATTGTATAAAATTAGTAAATAAACAAGATGATGGTGTCTTTACTTTTGAAATTTTAACTAATATTACTACTGATCAATTATTTGATCGATATGGAGAGATTCCTTTACCTCCTTATTTGCAGCGTAGTCCAGAGTATGAGGATAAACATCGTTATCAAACTGTTTATGCAAAGTTCAAGGGTTCATGTGCTGCGCCTACAGCTGGATTGCATTTTGATGAGCATGTGTTTAGCTCATTGCGTTCAAAAGGAATCCTTTGTGATTATCTAACGTTACATGTTGGGCTTGGTACTTTTAAACCGTTGAAAGAAGGACCTATTGAACAGCAAAAATTGCACGCTGAGCGTGTATATGTTTCTGAGGAGTTAGTAAAGAATATAAAGAATACGAAAAATAATAGAAAAGGGCGTGTAATTGCTGTTGGTACTACGAGTCTGCGTTCTTTAGAAACGGCGGCATTGTCGGGAGAACTAAAACACTATAGTGGTGATAGCGATTTATTTATTTATCCAGGAAAAGAGCATGAATTTAGAGTGGTAGATGGTTTAATTACGAATTTCCATTTGCCGAAGACTAGTTTATTGATGTTAGTATGTGCTTTAGCTGGGTATGAATTGGTAATGAAGGCTTATAAAGAAGCTATTAATGAAGGTTACCGTTTTTTTAGTTATGGCGATTCAATGTTGATATTATGAATATTAATATCCAGAATCCTAATCGTTTTAAAAATTTGCCGAATTGTAATTGGTTAAGAAAGATAGCTTTGGGAGTTTTATCAAAAATCGGTGCTAAACAAGTAAAAAAAACGTGTTTTACGGTTAGATTTGTGGGGATAAAAGAAAGTAGAAATTTGAATTTTTTTTATCGTAAAATTGATAAAGCAACTAATATTTTATCTTTTGTGGGAAGTGGTGAAGCTTTTTATTTGGGAGATTTAGTTTTGTGTGTGCCAATTATTCGTTTAGAAGCGGTAGAGCAGTCTAAAAATTTGCAACATCATTTTACCCATTTATTAATCCATGGGTTGTTGCATTTATCAGGATATGATCATCAGGAAATGGAAGAAAGATCAGAAATGGAATATTTAGAGATTATGATTTTAAAAAGTTTTAATATAGAAAATCCGTATGAATAATGATGCTGTTTGGATGAAGCGTGCATTATTATTAGCTGAAAAAGCTGCTAAAGAAAATGAAGTTCCAATAGGCGCAGTTATTGTTTTTAGAGGTAAAATAATTGGAGAAGGATATAATGCTCCGATGAAATATAATGACCCTACTGCACATGCAGAAATTATGGCTATTCGTTCAGCTGCTCTTCAGTTGCGTAATTATCGGATACTAGATGCTATTTTATATGTGACGTTAGAACCGTGCCTGATGTGTTTGGGTGCAATTTTACAGGCACGCATTAGAAGAGTGATATTTGGTGCAAAGTCGTTAAAATATGGTGCATTTACAATCGATAAGGTAGATAAACAGCCAGGATTTTCTAAATTGATATTAGAGCAAGGAGTTATGGAACAAGAAAGCATATTTTTATTGCAGAATTTTTTTAAGAAGCGCCGTTGATTTATTAATGGGGTTATAGCTAAATAGAATTTGATGCAATAGATGGTTGGGTTAGATGATGTTTGTTCGGATAAATTAGCTTGAGTTTTATTTGATAGTAACTTTGTCATTTGAAAATGTGTTTAGGTATATAGAATTAACTATGTTAAGTTTCATAAAAAACACTTGATTTACGAACTGAGGCAAGTTAGACTAAGTCAACTTTGGTGAGTTCTTGACATTGCGGCTTGTTTAGCGTAACATCTTGCACTTGTTAGGTAGTTAGAAGAAGAAATTGGAAGAAAATGGCGACGATTAATCAATTAATAAAACACTTTAGGAAGGCTAAGCCTGTTAAAAATATGGTGCCTGCTTTGGGAGCTTGTCCGCAAAAACGTGGGGTTTGTGTTAGGGTGTATACAACAACTCCAAAGAAACCTAACTCAGCGTTGAGAAAGGTGGCTAGGGTACGGTTGACCAATGGGATGGAAGTGACCTGTTATATTGGTGGGGAAGGGCATAATTTACAAGAACATTCGGTAGTTTTGATTAGGGGTGGTAGTGTTCGTGATTTGCCTGGAGTGCGTTACCATATTGTTCGTGGTTGTTTAGATACAACTGGAGTTGATAAACGTAAGCAGAGTCGTTCTAAGTATGGAGCGAAAGTTGCTAAGCAAACAAAAACGGGTAAGAAGTAATCGAGAATAGATATGTCAAGAAGAAAAGCAGCGACAAAAAGGGGTATTTTGCCAGATCCTTTATATAAGAGTGAGTTATTAGCTAAATTTATTAATATGCTAATGTGTAACGGTAAAAAAGCAGTAGCTGAGAAGATTGTTTATTGTGCTTTGGATAATGTGTTCAGTAAAAAAGGCAATAAGAGTGGTAATAAGCAAGAGGAAGTGTTGTCTTTATTTAGTAAAGTTTTGGATTTAATTAGGCCTTTGGTAGAAGTTCGTTCGTGTCGAGTAGGAGGAGCTACGTACCAAGTTCCCGTAGAAGTTGCGCCAGAACGAGGTATCGCTTTAGCTATGAGATGGTTGGTGAAGGCCGCGCAGTCAAGAAGTGAGCAAGGTATGATTCTTCGTTTAACCGGTGAGATGTTGGACGTTTTTGAAAATCGGGGTAACTCTTTGAAAAAGAGAGAAGATGTTCACCGTATGGCTAAAGCTAATCAGGCATTTGCTCATTATCGTTGGTAAGTTGGAATAGAGAATTTATGGCTAGGACACATATTTTAAAACGTTATCGTAATATTGGTATTGCTGCACATATTGATGCAGGTAAGACTACGACTACAGAGAGAATTCTTTTTTATACTGGTTTGTCTCATAAACTAGGTGAGGTTCATGATGGTGCTGCTACTATGGATTGGATGGAGCAGGAGAAAGAACGTGGTATAACTATTACGGCTGCGGCTACTACGTGTTATTGGAGTGGGATGGCTAAACAGTACCCAGAGCATCGTATAAACATTATCGATACCCCTGGTCACGTTGATTTTACTATTGAAGTAGAAAGATCGTTAAAAGTATTAGATGGCGCGGTGGTTGTGTTTTGTGCTGTTGGTGGAGTAGAGCCACAATCTGAAACGGTGTGGAGGCAGGCAAACAAGTATCGAGTGCCTCGTATTTGTTACGTTAATAAAATGGATCGAGCCGGAGCTGATTTTTTTAGAGTTGTTGGGCAGATTAGTAGTCGTTTGAATAGTAATCCGGTTCCAGTGCAGTGTCCTATAGGCAAAGAAGACAACTTTAAGGGGGTCGTGGATTTGCTGAAAATGAAAGCAATTTATTGGAATGAGGACGATCAGGGTTTATCATTCCGAGAGGAGAGTATTCCCGTGGACATGTTAGAAGAATGTGAGAAATGGCGGGTTCGTTTAGTTGAAACGGTTGCAGAAGCAAATGAAGAATTAATGGAAAAGTATTTAAATGGTGATGAATTAACAGTAGAAGAGATACGAAGTGGTTTAAGGCAATTGACTTTAGATAACAAAGTTATCCCGGTGTTTTGTGGTACTGCTTTTAAAAATAAGGGAGTACAGGCGGTGTTGGATGGGGTAATTGATTATTTGCCTGCTCCCGATGAGGTAGATGCCATTAAGGGCACATTGGAAAATGGGGACGTTATAGAAAGAAAATCTGAAGATAATGCTCCTTTTACGGCGTTAGCTTTTAAAATTGCAACTGATCCTTTTGTCGGTACATTGACTTTTTTTAGGGTATATTCTGGT
Source organism: Gammaproteobacteria bacterium (assembly GCA_045580225.1). Classification (GTDB taxonomy): domain Bacteria; phylum Pseudomonadota; class Gammaproteobacteria; order UBA9339; family UBA9339; genus CAUUCF01. The sequence continues at coordinate 45,538 of JAZNNJ010000007.1, forward strand.
GTTTTAAAATCAGGGGATAGCGTTTATAATCCGATTAAAGGTAAACGTGAAAGAATCGGTAGGATTGTTCAAATGCACGCCAATAATCGTGCCGAAATAAAAGAAGTTTGTGCTGGTGACATAGCTGCGGCTGTAGGTTTAAAAAATGTAACGACGGGAGATACTTTGTGTGACGAAAATAACGTTATAACATTGGAAAGGATGGAATTTCCTGATCCTGTTATTTCTGTGGCTGTTGAGCCTAAAACTAAAGCGGATCAAGAGAAAATGGGGATTGCTTTGAGTAAATTAGCTCAAGAAGATCCTTCTTTTCAGGTGCGTACTGACGAAGAGTCTGGCCAGACGATTATTGCAGGAATGGGGGAGTTGCACTTAGAAATTATCGTTGATCGTATGAAACGTGAATTTAATGTCGAGGCGAATGTTGGAAATCCACAAGTTGCGTATCGTGAGACAGTTAGGAGTTTCATTGAACAAGAAGGTAAGTATATTAGACAGTCTGGTGGTCGTGGGCAGTATGGTCATGTGTGGATTAAGATTGAACCTTTGTCTAGAGGTCAAGGGTATGAGTTTGTGAATAATATTGTTGGTGGTGTTATTCCTAAAGAGTATATACCTGCGGTAGATAAAGGTGTTAAGGGTCAAATGGAAAGCGGTGTATTAGCTGGTTATCCAGTAGTAGATGTTAAGGTTACTTTATTTGATGGATCTTATCATGATGTAGACTCTAGTGAAATGGCATTTAAAATTGCTGGTTCTATGGCGTTTAAAGAGGGAGCAGTTAAAGCCGGAATGGTGCTGTTGGAGCCGATTATGAATGTAGAAGTGGTTACTCCTGAGGAGTATATGGGAGATGTGGTTGGTGATATTAGTAGGCGTCGTGGTATTATTCAAGCGATGGATTCCAGTCCTTCTGGTAGAGTTGTTAAGGCCGAGATTCCAATGGGGGAAATGTTTGGTTATGCTACTGATTTACGTTCTATGACACAAGGTAGGGCTACTTACAATATGGAATTTTCTAAATATAGTGAGGCGCCTGTAAATGTTGTGGAGATGGTAGCGAAAAAATAATTTTAAGATAAAAAGAGGTACGAACAATGGCAGAGAAATTTGAAAGAACGAAACCGCATATAAACATAGGGACTATAGGTCACGTTGACCATGGTAAGACAACATTGACAGCGGCATTGACAATAGTGTTGTCGAAGGCTTATGGGGG
>JAZNNJ010000008.1:0-7829 GCA_045580225.1 Gammaproteobacteria bacterium
TCAAGTAGGAAAATATAGTCCGGTGTTTAATCCCAAAGAATGTGATTATAGTAAGGCGGAAGAGGTTTATATTATCCAACATTATGATAAACCAGGTTTTAAATGGGAAGATTATAATTTTAGATTTTATTGGAAATTAAAAAGTGAATTAGAAGAAAAAAAGCTACGTACTTATGATTGTTTTTTCGAAGGTCTAGGAATGTTTATGAACCGAGGCTTTTTCATACATGATTGGTTGTTAAATTGTTGGTCAGATTTAATAGATAAAGACATTAAAGTAATTTCCACAGAATGTAGAACGTTAAATGGGATAGTAAAAGATTTTCATTTGGTGTACGTGATGAATGGGGTATATGGTCTTGATCCGGAACTATCGGAAAGATCTAAAGATAAAAAATATAAATTAGTTCCTAAGGCAAGTAATGAATTTATGGAAGGTCATCACTTAGCGTATGAAAAAGAATTTGATATATACATATACATTACTCCAGAATTAAAAGAGAGGACTTTAAAGGCTAAAGGAAAAAGTAGGTTAAAGGATGTATGGATACCAACTTTTAAGGAAGAGTGGGATATATTATTTAGTCGAATGTACGGTCCATACTAAAGATATTTTGTACAAATCAGAAAAGAAGTAATTAACTAACGATAATTAAAAAAATTACCGTTGGTTTTTTTATCAAAAAAAATACCTAGTAAAAATCACTGAGGAAGAAGTACGGTGGTTTTGTTAGTTAAAATAAACTTCAAATATACGGCCACTATCGTTATACCCAAGGTGGGTTTAATTTAAACAGTTTAAAGGATTTATATTTAGGTAAATTATCGCGCAGTATCATAAAGGGTTGGGGATAAATAGGTAATAGCTGATAATTATAAAATTGCTTTTTTATGAAAAAATTCGGATTAATGGGTTTATTTTCGAAATTAATTGTAATATTATCTTAATTAAGGTATTTTACACTACAATATAGTTTAATTTTAATATGAGAAAGCTATGAAAAAATTATCAAAAGAAAATTTAAGCCAAATTACGGGCGGGTGTTTTTGTTATTGTGGCGTTAGGCCAAGATCGTTGAGTACTTTTCCGCGTATTTTTGTGAGAGAAGCTATTGATGACAAGGAATGTGAAGAAATTTGTAATAATCAGGATGATCGCTTGCCATATTATGGACTTAATTGGTGTGGAAGTAGTAAATTGTCTTATTTAGGTCAGGGTGTGGTTAAGTATTCTGAGGAAAGATTAGCAGCGTTAGATTATGCAAATGGCGGTTGGAGAATAGATTTTGAAGGTAGTGTATGATGCCTGGTATTAATTGTTCGATGATTAATATTGGCGGCGAGTCTACTTTATCTGTGGATAAGTTAGAGCAGCTTATTATTGGTTTGCGTAAGATAGTGTTTGATTATGATAAATCAACAGGATTATATAATAAAAGTAAATTACGAACAAAATTTTTATTCCAAAGATTGGTTTATTTATCAGAAAAAGGAAAACAAGATGGAGTAAGTTATGAGGAGCTCGAGAAAACAGTAGAAAAGCTTGTAGGTGAAGGGCAGAAATTAAAAAATTATAATTTTGAGGAAAAAAGTTTTTCGCTTGAATCAAAAGAAATAAAAGAGGAAAAGGAGGAAAATGAGGCAGGTAATGTACAAACTGAATATAATATAAAAGGTAAAAGTAGCTAGTCTGTTGCAATAATAATAAATACAAAAAAGTATCAGGAAATTAACTGTATTAATTTTTATGAAACGGATGAAATAAATTTGTCTTTAGTTGTGGATAGTAATACTGCTTACTTATGCGGCTTTAATATTTATGATAAGCAACAAGAAATGCGACAATTTATAATTTATGGCGAAAATGATGGAGGTGAAAATAAGATTGTATTAGATAATATTATTGAATCTTTGGAAATTTGTAATGATAATGCAAAAATTAAAAGAATTCCTATAAGTATCGATTATGGTACTCAATCTCTAAGCTCTGATTGGAGTTCTAGTGTGATAACAGAACGAGATTTATTTTTTATTGCTAATATGCATTTAATTGATTATTACAGTAGTAGGAATTATTTTTATAGTTTTGTAGGTTTAGTATTTGAGTGTGCAAGGAACCCCGCTTTGCAAAATGTTGTAATTAGGCAGTTGAAAATTGGTGGAGGTATACAATTATCAGATTTGGTATGTTTTGGTAAAAATTTAACTAGTAGTGATTATAACGGTTTGGTTGAGCATTTGAACGCGTGTGGTAGTGTAGCAGCCTACCAGTATTTTAATGATGATAAAATTATTGAACCAAAAGATTTTTATACCATTCTATGTAAATTATATGCTTTTAAAGAACAAAGTATAATATCTGTTGATCGACAGAACTTTTGTATAGAAATGTTCTTGATTATAAAAAGTACGAAATTACAGAGTAGTGTAAACATATGTGATGTTTTTCAGGATTTTTATGGTAAACAATACTGTTTTGATGGTGTTGGTAATTATTTAGTAGAATGTTTTAGAAAAGAATGGTCTAACGAACCATTATCTGATATTATTGGAAATGTGCAGGTAGAGCGTCGTAATTTGATAAAAGTTTTAGGAGATTTAGAGAATAAAGCGTGTAAGGAGTACTTAAAAAGAAAAGATAAATATTTTGAGGAGTGTGTCGTGGAAAATTCTTACAGAGAACAACAAGGAGAGTTACTTGGGTTTTCAAAGTATTATCAATCAGAATATTACAAAGATGATAAGATTTTTTGCAAAATATTGTTAAATAAACGAAAAATATTTTGTGAAATATTTCCTGATTTAAGGGATTGTCCTTTTATAGATGAATTTAGCGATGCTTTAGTTAATTATTGTGTATCAAAATATCCATGGCTAGATAATAAAATAGAAATTAATCCGATGGAATTAAAAAATTTTATGTTAAGTGAAATTGGGTTGGTAGAAGTTAGAAAGATGATGGATATTAAATTAAATATAATTTTAAAAAGACCGAATATTGGTAAACTGCGGGAATATAGTTTAACAAATGGAACGATTACGGTAAAAACAGATACAGTGGAAACAGAGGATAATGATGAACAACTAAGTTTTCATCTTAAATAAAAAATGAAAAATATTAATAATTTTATTTAGATTATCAAAATAATCGGATGTGTTAAGTATGTAAAAGGTGGATTATAAATAATAAAGATAAAAATAATTAAGCTGTGTAGTCAATAAAATTATAAGGAATAATTGCTTGCGTCAATTGAAGTAACGGATTAGAATTCTTGCCGTAAAAGTTGTTATAATGATTAGAGGTAATGGAACCTAAGTTTATACATTTAAATTTGCATAGTGAATACACTGTTACAGCTGGGATGATCGATTTAGATTCATTGTTTAAACGGTGTAAGTTGCTTAATTATCCGGCGGTGGCGATTACAGATCCAAATCTTTTTGCTTCAGTTAAGTTTTATCAGAAAAGTTTAGCTAATGGTATTAAACCTATTTTAGGTAGTGAATTAAAAGTTTTATTTAATGAAGAGATTACGGCTTGTATTGTTACTTTGGTTAAAAATAAAATAGGTTACTTAAATCTGTTAAAATTAAATTCATTGTTGCATACAAGTGAACAAAAGTTGATTAGCGATCAAGAATTAGCTGAACATAACGAAGGTTTGATTATTTTATCCGGAAATTTAGAAGTTAACTTTATAAAAAATAATGCTGATTACTTTAAACGTTATTTTTTAAATAATTTTTATTTAGAAATTGCTCGTTTAGGAATGGTTGGAGAAGAAGTAACCATAAGTAAAATAGTTGATTGTGCGCAAGATCATCATTTTCCGCTCGTAGCTACCAATCGAGTGTATTTTTTGGAAGAACACGATTATGAGGCCCATGAAATTAAAGTTTGTATTAATAATGGATATTTATTAAATGAGGAAGGTCGTCCTAGGTACCAAGCTAGTCAGTATTTCAAATCTAGTGAAGAAATGGAAAAACTTTTTGCTGATTTACCAGAAAGTTTAATTAATACAGTGGAGATTGCAAAGCGTTGTAATTTGCAAATAGAGGTTGATAAAATTTGTTTGCCTGAGTTCCCTTTGCCGGCAGGGGAGAATATCGATAATTATTTAACAAGAGTAGCATCTGAAGGATTAGAAAATCGCTTAAAAATAGTAGCTAATGAACAGCATAATGAATATTGGAAACGACTTAATTACGAGTTGGAAGTTATTATTCAGATGGGGTTTAGTGGATATTTTATTATTGTAGCAGATTTTATTAATTGGTCTAAAGATCATAATATTCCAGTTGGACCAGGTAGAGGTTCTGGAGCTGGTTCTTTAGTTGCTTATGCATTAAGAATTACCGATTTAGATCCAATTAAATATCATTTATTGTTTGAACGTTTTTTAAATCCTGAACGGGTTTCTATGCCCGACTTTGATATTGATTTTTGCATGGATGGAAGAGATAAGGTAATAGAATACGTAATGCAGCGTTATGGAGTTGATAAAGTTTCACAGATTATTACTTATGGAACAATGGCTGCTAAAGCAGTAGTTCGTGATGTAGGTAGAGTGTTGGGTTATCCTTATGGTTTTGTGGATCAAATTGCTAAGTTGATACCGCTTACGTTAGGAATTACGTTAGAGCAAGCGCTAGCGGAAGAGGAGTTGCTAAAAAAGCGTTATGAATCAGAAGAAGAAACGAGAACGTTAATTGATAATGCTAAAAAGCTAGAAGGATTAGTGAGAAATTTAGGAAAACATGCTGGTGGAGTGGTAATTGCTCCTACGGAGTTAACCAATTTTACCGCTTTATACGATCAAGGAGAAGGAGTAGTTACTCAATTAGATAAAGATGATATTGCTACTGTTGGTTTAGTAAAATTCGATTTTTTAGGTTTAAGGACTTTAACCGTTTTAAATTGGACATTAGAGGCTATTAATTTTAAACTTAAAAAAGAAAATGAACCTATCCTAGATTTGGCTTCTATTCCTTTAGATGATCAAGAAACGTATAAGTTAATGGAGTCTGGTCAAACTACGGCTATCTTTCAGTTAGAATCACGTATTGCTAAGGAAGTTATTAAAAAATTTAAACCTAACTGTTTTAGTGACATGATTGCCTTAGTAGCTATTATTCGTCCAGGGGTTTTGCAATCTGGAATGATTTCAGAAATTTTAGATCGTAAAGTTGGAAAAGCAAAAATTACTTATTTGCATCCAAAATTAGAACCTATTTTGCAGGAAACTTATGGAGTAGCTATTTACCAAGAACAAGTGATGCAGATTGCGCAGGCTTTAGCTGGTTATAGCTTGGGGGAAGCAGATTTACTTAGACGTGCTATGGGTAAAAAGAAACTTCAGGAAATGGAAAAACATCGCTCCATTTTTACTCAAAGAGCATTTGAACATGGTATTGAATTAGATTTAGCAAATGAAATCTTTAATTATATGGAAAAATTTGCTAGTTATGGTTTTAATAAATCGCATTCTGCAGCTTATGGCTTAATTGCGTATCAGACTGCTTGGTTAAAAAAACATTTTACTGCCGAATTTATGGCTGCCATTCTTTCTTCTGAAATGACGAATCCTGAAAAGTTAATGTTTACATTGGTTGAGTTAAAAAATTTGGGTATTAATATTTTACCTCCTAATGTTCAAACTAGTGATTTTCATTTTAAAGCGGTAGATAGTAATAATATTCTGTACGGTTTAGGAGCAGTTAAAGGGGTAGGGGAGATAGCGGTTAAGGCTTTGATTGGTATTCGTCCGGTAAATGGTTTTTCCAGTTTAGGTAGTTTTTTAAAGCAGATGGATTGGCAAAAAGGAAATAAACGTTTTTTAGAATCATTAATAGTAGCTGGCTGTTTAGATTGTTTTGGTATTAATCGAGGAGTTTTATTTAATAACATTACATATTTGCTTGATTATGCAATTAGTAATGCTGGACAGTTAACATTGTGCGAAGAAGACGAAGAATTAATTTTTTCTGAACAAGGTTCAAAGTGGGATCAAGATGAGTATTTAGTTCACGAGAAGGAAGTTTTAGGCACATATTTTTCTGGACATCCAATCAACCAGTTTTTAACAGAGTTAGAAAAATTTGCTGTTTTAAATTGGAAGGTATTAAAAAATAAAAGCAAAATTAAGGTGGCTGGTTTTTTAAGAAATTTAAAAATTAGTAATACTAAGACTGGGAAAAAAATTGGGATTCTAACTTTGGAGACGACAGAAGGTAATTTGGATATAGTTTTATTTTCAGAAAGTTTTTTAAAATATCGACACAAAATTATTAAAAATCAATTATTAATTTTGGAAGGGGAATTAAGTGTAGAAGAAGATGTATATCGTTTACGCGGTGAAAAAGTGTATAATATATGGGAAGCTAGAGGTAAATGGGCTAAATTTTTTGATCTGATCTGCGATGATTTGGCGAAAAATGAAAAAGCGTTGATCAAAATTTTAAAAGATATTCCAGAGGGTGAATTTAAAGTTCGTTGTTATTTTAAAATAGCAGGAGAAATGACGACGGTATTGCTGAAAAAAAGTTATAAGTTGGATGATAATCAATTAAACTTATTTAAAAATTTAGGGTGTAAATTTAAATTTATTTATTAAATTGGAATAAATGTGAAAATAGTTGCTTATAAAGTACCATTAGTTAATTTTTCTAGGGAAAATAATTTAGAAGCATGGTTAAGTGAGGTAGTATCTGTTTTATCTGAAAAAGATATTTTAGTCATTTCTGGTAAAGTGATTAGCATTTTAACCGGGAGAGTTAGCTTTGAAAATTTAGATTTATTAATTAAGCAAGAAAGCGAGAAACAATACGGAAAAGGAGAATTTATTTTAACACAAAAGAATGGTAGATTAATTCCAAATGCTGGTATTGACGCTTCTAATATCGAAAAAGGTTGGGTGTTGTGGCCTAAAGATCCACAACGAATATCGGAACAAATTTGGGAATTTTTGCGTATTAAACATCAGGTTAAAAATTTAGGGATAATAATTACTGATAGTAATATCATGCCTTTGCGTCGTGGTACGACAGGAATTGGAATTGGTTGGTGTGGTTTTGAAGCTCTAAAAGATTATCGAGGAAGCAAAGATTTATTTGGTAGGTTACTCAAAGTTTCAGTAGCTAATATTTTAGATAGTTTGGCTAGTAGTGCTGTTTTAATGATGGGGGAAGGCAATGAACAGCAACCATTGGTGTTAATAAAAGATGCACCAGTGGTTTTCCAAAATCGTGTGCCAAATGAGTTAGAAAAAAAAATGTTACAAATAAATGAAGATGAAGATTTATTTCAGTATTATAATAAATCGTAAGAAAATATTTATTTAGTAAATTTTTGATAATTTAAGTTTGTAAAGTTGAACAGATAATTTATATACTAAGTGATGGAATATTTTTTATTAATTCTATAATACTTAGGTGTTTTTTAACACGTGGGTATTACACTATCAAATAACATTTTAAATTTTTTTCTATTTTTAAATTGTAGTTCTTTTAAAACTATATTGGATATAACTTGTTTTGATAATTCTTAGTTTTATTATTACGTTACATTCAGTTTTGAAGTAATGTTTCCAAAGCCGACGTAACTCGGGTAGAGGAAGTGTTTCTAATCTAGCGAGATTTCTAAAGTTTAATTATTTTTGGTTTATTTACGTCTTAATAAATGTTTAGATTTTTATTTATATCCAGTTCTTTCTCAACTATTTTGCCTTTTTCTAACTTATCTAAATAAGTAAGAAATTCGGGCAATATTGTTTTTACTAAATTTTCTAATAGGGTCATCTTGACCTCCTTTCTATTAGTAAAAAGCC
>JAZNNJ010000009.1:0-34432 GCA_045580225.1 Gammaproteobacteria bacterium
GATAATAATTACGAATATAATTTTTATATTAAAGAAGATTTTATCAAGCATACTAAAGTTTAATATAAATAATAAAATTTCACTGTATAACAACTTTTATCAATATAAAGTTAATACAAATAATCTAAAAAATAACTATAATTTCCAAACCGATAAGAAAAAATATGTTATCCTAAAAATTAGACAGAAATGGCATATATCAAAATTAAAAAAGAATTTCTGCAAATAAACCAATCAAAAATTTTACAGACGGAGGCATAAAATATGATAATAAACACAGCTCAAAAAATGATTAATTTAGGTAAAAAATTATCTTTAATTTTACCCAAAAGAAGTGGAATTATATATTTAAAAGGTGATTTAGGAGCAGGCAAAACTACTTTAGTAAAAGGAATAATTCAAGGTTTAGGATATTATGGCAAAATAAAAAGTCCAAGCTTTTCTTTAATAGAGTTTTATTCAACCTCTATTCCAATAGCTCATTTGGACCTTTATCGCATTAATTCGCACGAAGAAATTATAGAATTAGGTATTGAAGAATATTTAACTAACAGCTATGGCATTATTGAATGGCCGGAAAAAGGAGAAAACTTTATACCACCAGCTGATTTAGAAATTAAAATAGAAGTACTACCTAATTTAACAAGAAAACTACATTGGAAATTTAAAAGTAATTGGGGTATGGAAATTAAACAAAAAATAGATCTATACAAAATTATATAATTTAAAAATCTAAAGACAATTTACCCATCACTGCTTAATAAATTTACAATTACAAACTAAGGTTGATTAAGTATATTAAAATTAATACCCTAAAATTAAATACTCGCATTATACTATTTATCATCTATATTCAACTCATGTTCATACATAACAGCAAAAAAAAATTAGAAAAACTTTCAAGAAATTAATTTTTTTTATTTTGCCGCAATTGTAATAATTTTTTACTATTTAATATAGCGATCTGCAATAATAAAAAAACGGAAGTTAAACCAAATAATCCAAATAATTTAAAATTTACCCAAGCCTTAGTTGACAAACAATAAGCTATCAACAAATTCAACATTCCTAAACTAAACAAAAATATTACCCAACTCCAATGCAAATATTTCCAACAAACAGGTTCTGAAACAATAAAATAATCACCAAAAAACTTTTTAATAAAAATTTCTTTTTTTACCCTATAATACACAATTAACCCTAAAGCCATACACCAATACAAAATAGATGGTTTACACTTGATAAACCATTCATTTTTTAAATAAAGGGTCATAGATCCTAAACAAGCCAATATAAAAAAATTAATTATATTAAATGTACTAATTTTTCGATGGCGAATTTTCTTTATAAATAATTGACCAATAAAAATCAATAACATGCCAGCTGTTGCAAAATATATTCCACGCCAATAGTAAACTACGAAAAAAAATAAGACTGGAAATAATTCTTCAAACATACGTAATATTTTTACTTATTAAACAAACTAGGCCAAGCTAAATATAAATAGTTTAACATTGAAAATACCGTCATTAATACAGCAATATAAAGCAAACAGACACCGTAACCCATAAATAATACATTAAACTCCAACGGCCAATTTTTATTGTACAAGAGTAACGCTCCAACAGCAAACATTTGAATCATTGTTTTTGCTTTAGCAATAAAATTAACTTTCATACTAATTTCACTACCAATTTTAGCAACCCATTCCCGTAGTCCAGATATAGTCAATTCTCGTAAGATAATAACAATAGCGGGAATAGTAATCACAATATTTCCTACTTCACCAATAACCATACCCAACGCAGTAGTAACTAACAATTTATCTGCTATAGGATCCAAAAAAGCTCCAAAACGAGTTTCCTGTCGCAAATTTCTAGCTAAATACCCATCAATTAAATCGGTTATAGAAGCAATACCAAACAAAAATGTCGCCCACAAATGTCCCCAAACATCACCGACATAATAAACTACCATCACAATAGGAATTAAAATTACCCGAAAAATTGTTAACAAGTTAGGTAAACTCACGATACTCCACCCTTAATGTCCCTTACGAATAATATATAATACATATCGAATAAAAATACAACGATCCAAAATTTATCAACTCACGCAAATTATAATTAAAAAATGTAAAAACATCTTCAATAACTTGCACTTTCTACATATCATGTTAGAATGTATAAGGTTTTCGTATATAGTTAATAGAGAACAGTAATGAAAGAATTAATTTTGGTTATTCACGTTTTAACAATTATTGCCATTATTGGTTTGGTGTTGATCCAACAAGGTAAAGGCTCCGAAATGGGAGCAGCTTTAAATAGCGGAGCTTCTAATACGATGTTTGGTTGTACTGGCAGTGTTTCTTTTTTGGCAAAGTTAACTGCTAGTTTAGGAATAGTATTTTTTATGACCAGTTTGTTCTTAGGAACGTATATGGGACATAAAACAATTAATCACCCTATCGAAAAAACAAAATATAGTATCTCAAAATGATTTAATGTAGTTTACTATTTATGCCGAAGTGGTGGAATTGGTAGACACGCTACCTTGAGGTGGTAGTGGTTAATAGCCTTGTCGGTTCGAGTCCGGCCTTCGGTATTGTGGTGTGTTTCTTGCATTATTGTACTTAGTTCTTTGTGTAGCTTATGAAATTTATTGGTGCTCATGTTAGTACAGCGGGTGGTTTATCACAAGCGGTTAAACGTGCTCTCGAAATAAAAGGGACAGCTTTTGCGTTGTTTGTAAAAAACCAAAAGCAATGGTTTGTTCCGTCCCTACCTGAACAAGAAATTGAAAATTTCCATCGAGCTATTACTGACAATTCTAATAAAATTAATCACGCTAATATTTTAGCTCACGCTAGTTATTTAATTAATTTAGCTAATCCAAATTATGAAAAACGCGAACTATCGAAAAACTCCCTAATCAAAGAAATACAAATTTGCCAAAAATTAGGATTAAAATATTTAGTTTTACACCCAGGAAGCACTTTAAAACAAATTGGTGAAATTGAAGGATTAACGCTAATTAGCGAATGTTTAAATGAAGTTATTAATAAAACCAATAATATACAAATTCTATTGGAAAATACTGCAGGACAGGGTAATAATTTAGGTTACTGTTTTGAACACTTACATTTTATTATCGACAAAATAAAACAATTAGATCGAATTGGCATTTGTATTGATACCTGCCATCTTTTCGCCGCTGGTTACGATTTAAATAACCATTTTGAACAGATATGGCAACAATTTAATGATATGTTTGGTTGGAGTTTACTAAAAGGCATACATTTAAATAATAGTAAATACCCATGTGGCTCTAAATTAGATAGACACGCTTCTCTACAACAAGGTATGATTTATCCAAAAGTATTTAAAAATATAGCCATAAATAAATGTTTTGAAGAAATACCAGGTATTTTAGAGACTCCGTATCATGAAAACTGGAAACAAGAAATTGAATGGTTAAACAATGGATAAAATAATAACTTTAAATATACAAGAGGATCCAGAATTAAAAACTGAAATTAAAAAATACGGTGAAGCAATTTATAGCAGAAACTATTTATTAAATTATTTAAAAAAAATAAATCGTCCTTTAAAAATAAAGGAAATATTAGCAGCTAATCCTTTAAAACACTTAAATCAAGCACTAAAAAACCGTTTACGTGCAATGATTAAACAAGGTCAATTACTCAAAGTTAAACACGGATACACTGTTAATGAAAATAATAATATTTTAGTCGAAGGGTATGTTGTAACCAGTAAATCTAATTATGGTTTTTTAGTTGTTGATAGTGAAGAAAAAGATTTATTTTTAAATCCTAAACAAATGAATAAAGTACTAGAATACGATAAAGTACAAGCCAGGATTATTTTTGATAAAAAAGGACGTAAAGAAGCTTGTATAATCAAAGTAATAAACCGAGCTCAAAGACGTATTTTAGGACAAATAAATAAAATTTCAAAAAAAACATTTTTTTGCCCAGCAAATGATAAATTGAAACCATTACCTATATTGGGTAACGATATAAAAAGAGGAACTTTCGCAATTGCTGAAATAGTAGAACAAAATAATCAACTGCATGCCCGCATCGTAGAAATTTTAAATAACGGAATATCCTTAACTATTTTAGAAAAACTAATAATCGAAAATTTCAAATTACCAACTATTTTTCCCAAACAAGTACTAACTGAAGCCAATACAATCTCTACTATAATAGAAAAAAATCAACGTGAAGATTGGCAACACCTACCATTTGTAACTATTGACGGTGAAGATGCCAAAGATTTTGATGACGCTGTTTATGGTCAAAAAACCAAAACAGGATATCAATTATGGGTAGCTATTGCTGATGTTGCTCACTACGTATTAGCCGGAAATTTATTAGATCAAGAAGCACAACTAAGAGGTAACTCTGTATATTTCCCAGAAAAAGTATTACCAATGTTACCTGAAATTTTATCAAATAATCTTTGCTCATTAAAACCAATGTTACCGAGATTGGCAATCGGATGTTGTATCGACTTAGATAAAAAAGGCAATTTATTAAAATTTCGTTTTGCAGAAGTAATTATTAAATCACACGCAAGATTAACTTATGACCAAGTTTATGATTTTTTAGAAAATAATAATGGCTATTTTTCTCCTAATGTAGCTAAAAATCTAAAATATTTACGAGAAATCTATTACAAATTAAAAAAAATACGCCTAAAACGTCATGCTTTAGAATTTAATCGTCAAGAAGTAAAATTGTCTTTTCAACAAAATACCCTAATATCTATTACTCCTAAACTTAATCATTATGTTTACCAAATGATTGAAGAATGTATGCTAATAACTAATGTATGCGCTGCCAATTGGCTAAAAAATTTTCCTGCTATTTATCGCGTACACACTCCACCAAAAGCTGATAAATTAGCAGACTTAAAAAATTTTTTAAGTAAATTAGGGATTAAATTAGGAAAAGAAAAAACCAATATTAAATCAGAAGATTACGCTAACTTAATTAAGTTAATTAAAGGTAGAAAGGATGAAAATTTATTACAACTAAAAATATTACGCTCATTAAAACAAGCCTGTTATAACTGGAAAAATTTAGGCCATTTTGCTTTAAATTACTCAGAATATTTACATTTTACCTCCCCTATTAGAAGGTACTGCGATTTATATAACCATCGTTTAATCAAAGCTAAACTTAAAAATGAAATATTCATAAAACCAGTTCTTTTGGAAGATATTCCTAAACATTGTTCTGAAACTGAAAGACGTGCTGATGAAGCTAGCCAACAAATATTACGTTGGTACCAATGTCAATATTTAAGCAAACACCTCGACAAAAATTATATAGCAACTATTGTTGGAATAAATGAAAGTAAATTATGGATAGAATTAAAAGCAATTTTAATTGAAGGCTGGATCCTTACTTCAAGTATAGGACGAACCAGAATTTTACCAAATAAAATCAGTCTGCAATGCTTGAATAAATCTAAAATTATTTATACTATAGGAGATGAAATTACGGTTAGGGTACAAAAAATTGACATCTTTAAAAGAGAAATTATTTTTCAACTGGTTTAGCGTAATCTTATTTTTTATCACGTTGTTAGTAACTGCGTGCCAAAAAAAAGAGTTAAATATTTATGCGTATGGCACTTACTTGCCTCATGAAATAATTAAGTGTTTTGAAAAAGAAACCGGAATAAAAGTTAATTTAGTAGAAGTTAACAATAATGAGACATTATTAGCTAAACTAAAAACTAGAACCGGAGAATATGATTTGGCTGTACCATCTAGTTACATAGTAGAAAGACTGATTAAATTAGATTTAGTTTTGCCATTAAATTGGACATTATTACCAAAAAATCAATTAATTCCTGAATTAGTTAATAAAAATTATAATCCTTCCATAGATTATGGAATACCGTATAATTGGGGAATTACTGGTATTATTTCTAAAGCAGGACTCAACTGTGATTTTTGGACAAAAAAAAATCTACGTCTGTCAATACTGAATGACGCCAGAGAAGCTTTAAGTTTTAGTTTATTAAAACTCGGATATCCTATTAATCCCTCAAATCCGGAAATTATTAAATTAGCTTTTAAAGAACTAAGAAAATTAAAACCAAATTTGAAATTCATAACAAATGAAAATATCTTAACTCGTTTTTTAGAAGATGAGATCGATTTAGGATTAGCATGGTCAAGTGATTATCATTCCTTGATTCGTCAAAATAAAAATTTTTCTTTTACATTACCACAATACGGTTTTGTTTTATGGTTTGATTGTTGGATCATTTTAAAAAATGCTAAACATATTAAGGAAGCTTATACTTTTTTGCAATTTATTAATCGTCCAGAAATTGCGGCTAGATTAGCTGAAATTATTGAGTTCTCTACGGCAAATCTAGCTGCTGAACCACTAATTAAGTTGCAAAATTATTGTAAATATCATCAAAAATGGTTTTTAAAAGGACAAATTCAACACGATTTAGGAGAAGAAAACCAAAATCTAATTTACCAATTATGGGGTAATTTTTTAATGTCATTTGATAAATAAAAATATTTGAGGACTATTATGGGATTTAAATGTGGTATTGTTGGTTTGCCTAACGTTGGCAAATCAACTATTTTTAATGCTTTAACTGCTTCACGTGTAGAAATGGCTAATTACCCTTTTTGCACTATTGAACCTAATGTAGGTATAGTAACTGTTCCAGATATTAGATTATCTAATATTGTGAAAATAGTTAATCCACAAAAAATTGTCCCTGCTGTAGTCGAGTTCGTTGATATTGCTGGATTAGTAAAAGGTGCCTCAGAAGGAGAAGGTTTAGGTAATAAATTTTTAGCAAATATTCGCGAAACTCAAGCTATTGCTCATGTAGTACGATGCTTTGATGACAAAGAAATTGTACATGTATCTGATAAAGTAAATCCAATCCAAGATATAGAAACAATTAATTTAGAACTAATTCTCGCAGATTTAGAAATAATAAATCGAGCATTAAGTAAACTAGATAAGTTAATTAAAACTGGAGATAAAAATATTAAATTCGATTACGAAATGCTATTAACTATTCAAGATTGCCTAAATCAAGGAAAAAAAATAATTACAATAAAACAGCAACTAAATGATAAAAATAATTATTTAAAAGGGTTACAATTACTAACTATTAAACCAACATTATATTTAGCTAACGTATCTGAAAATAGTTTTGAAAGTAATAAATATCTAGAATCATTAAAAGTTATAGCCGACCAGGAGAATAGCAAAATCATTCCTGTATGTGCTAAATGGGAAGCAGAAATGAATGAATTATCCAAAGAAGAAAAGCAAATATTTATGCAAGAATTAAATTTAAAAGAAACAGGACTAAATAGTGTCATTAGAGAAGGATACCAACTATTAGGCTTACAAACCTACTTTACCGCAGGACCTAAAGAAGTAAGAGCCTGGACTATCAACAAAGGAGATAGTGCTAAAAAAGCTGCTGGAGTAATTCATAGTGATTTTGAAAGAGGATTTATTGCTGCAGAAGTTATCAGTTACCAAGATTATATTTCTTTTAATGGTATAACTGGAGCAAAAGAAAATGGTAAATTACGCCTGGAAGGGCGAGATTATATAATGCGAGATGGAGATATTGTTAACTTTCGCTTTAACGTTTAATTTATGTCCATAAAATTACTAGAACAACTAACTGAAGCACTAACTATCTTACCTGGAGTAGGTAAACGTACTGCTGAAAGAATGAGTTATTATTTATTACAGCGCAGATCAGGAGGAATTAAATTAGCTAATGCTTTAATAGAAGCAATGAATAAAATTATACGTTGCAAAAAATGTCGTGACTACAGCGAAAATGAATTGTGCCCTATTTGCTCAAATCCTAAGCGTTGCCAAGAACAATTATGTATCGTAGAAACTCCACTAGATATCTATACTATTGAAAAAACGGGAACATACTTTGGCCTATATTTCAACTTAATGGGACACTTGTCACCATTGGATGGAATTGGCCCAAAATCGTTAGGTATTGATAACCTAAAACAGTTGCTAGCAAAAAATAACTTACAAGAAGTAATCATCGCTACTAGTACCACACTAGAAGGAGAAGCAACAGCCAATTACTTAGCAGATCTTATCAAAAGTTATAGCATAAAATGCACGCGTATCGCTCAAGGTATACCAGCTGGTGGCGAACTAGAATTTGTAAGTTTAAACACTATCGCACAAGCAATCATATCGCGTTTCCCTTGCTGACTTATACCTAATTTTTTCCTTTTTTATTTTGTTACTACACCATTGTTAGATTCCGGCTCCTTAATATCTTCATTATTCGTAACAGTATCCTGCTTTAAAATACTTGCTAAATTACCAACCGTTTCCATCAGCTTTGTTAACATATCCATTTGTTGGTTCTGTAATTCAGTTATATTCTGAACAGCCTTTCCAATTTCACCCAAATAATAACCCACCGGATCATCTTTACTTGCTTCAGGAATTGGCACAGAATTAATTAACGATTTAACGTCACTGATCAACTTTTGTAAATTGAATTTTGAAGTATCAACCATCTATCTCTCCTTAAAATCTAATTTAATGTTAGTTTAACTAATTATTATAAATTTTGCAATATCGTACATCATTCTTACTCAAAAATCATACTTAACTAGAAACGACTTATAAATAAAATTTACATAACAAATATAGTATGAAAGATCTAAATTTAAAATTTTCTAGTTTTTTGTTTAGATATATCTTGGATTTATTTGCCAATTCTCACCATAGTTGCAAATTTATACTAACATAAATCACTAAACAAGCCTCAAAATCCACACCCAGTTACAATCCAACAGAACGGTGCAAATCCATATTTGCTCCCGCTCTATTTCACAAAACACTTAATGATATTTTTAACACCTTTCTTTTACAGATCACTTTCACGTAATGCTGTAGTTAAAGCTTCCTCTGCTCGTTGCTTCATGATATCTGCTAATTCCGCTTCATTTTTTTGCCTACAGTGTTTAGCATGATAAGCAAAACCAGTGCCAGCTGAAATTAGTCGCCCAACAATTACATTTTCTTTTAAACCCACTAAATAATCGCGACGACCGTTAATCGCTGCTTCTGTTAATACTCTAGTTGTTTCTTGGAAAGATGCAGCAGAAAAGAAAGACTCTGTAACTAAAGATGCTTTTGTAATTCCTAACAAAACTCTATCGTATTTGATTATTTGCTTACCTGCTGACAACAATCTTTGATTCTCTAACTCTACAATAACTCGATCTATTTGTTCACCTTTTAGTAATTTACTATCACCAGAATCTGTAATTACAACCTTACGTAACATTTGACGCAAAATAACCTCAATATGTTTATCATTAATTTTAACTCCTTGCAAACGATAAACATTTTGTACCTCATTAATAATATAACTAGCTAGAACATCTACACCCAACAATCGCAACACATCTTGAGGATCAGCAGGACCCTCTGATAAAGGCTCACCTTTATTTATGTGCTCTCCCTCTAACAAATTAATATTACACCATTTATTTATCAATTCCTCATGAACTACCCCATTCTCTCCAGTTATCAGTAAACGCCGTTTACCTTTTGTTTCTTTTCCGAAAGAAACAACACCAGAAATTTCCGCCAACAATGCCGGATCTTTAGGTTTACGAGCTTCGAACAAATCTGCTACACGTGGTAAACCACCGGTAATATCTCGTGCTTTCGATAATTCTAATGGTATTCTTGCAATAACATCTCCAGAAGCCACTATGGAACCATCTTCAATATGCAACACCGCCCCAACAGGCAAAAAATAATTAGCTGGCATTTTCGTACTACTGATAAATAAATCATTACCTGATTCATCTACCAATTTAACCATCGGACGTAATTCTCTACTGCCAATATTACGTTGAGCAACCGGAATCACCATAATCGTAGTTAGACCAGTAATTTCATCAACCTGACGACGTACACTAACTCCTTCAATTAAATCAACAAATTTAACTTTTCCGGCAACTTCTGTCAAAATAGGTCTTGTATGAGGATCCCATTCTACAATCATTTGCCCTATTGAACACTGCTCCCCATCACAAATTCCAAGTGATGCACCATATGGTATTTTGTAACGTTCCTTTTCCTTTCCATTAACATCAATAACCGAAACTTCTCCCGAACGAGAAACCACAACTGATCTACCATTATCCTGCTTAATAGTTTTTAAATTATGAAGTCTTACAATCCCAGAAGATCTTACTTGAATACTATTTATAGCTGACGCTTTAGAAACTGCACCCCCGATATGGAAAGTACGCATAGTCAACTGTGTACCCGGCTCACCAATGGACTGAGCCGCAATAATACCAACAGCTTCACCAATATTTACTAAATGCCCCCTTGCTAAATCTCGCCCGTAACACTTACAACAAACACCATGTAATGTATTACAAGTAATCGGAGAACGCACTTTAACCTGGTCTATACCATGTTCTTCTATAATTTTTAACTCTGCATTACCTAACAAAGTATTGCGAGTAATCAATACATTCCCTTTAAAATCTAACAAATCCTCTGCCAAAACTCTACCTGAAATCCTTTCTGCTAAAGACTCAACAATATCTTCGCCTTCTATTAAGGGCTTCATTAAAATATAATCCCGTGTTCCACAATCATCTTCGCGTACAACTAATTCTTGTGTAACATCAACTAATCTTCTTGTTAAATAGCCAGAATTAGCAGTTTTCAATGCAGTATCTGCCAACCCTTTTCTAGCTCCATGAGTAGAAATAAAATATTGCAAAACACTTAATCCTTCTCTAAAATTAGCCACAATCGGCGTTTCCATAATCGTACCATCCGGTTTCGACATAAGTCCACGCATTCCGGCTAATTGCCTTATCTGCGCAACTGAACCCCTAGCTCCAGAATCAGACATAACAAACACTGGATTAAACGATTTTTGTGTAACTTTATTTCCTTTACTATCAACAACCTCTTCTATAGATAAACGATCCATCATCACTTTCGCAATGGCATCATTGGCCCTAGACCAAATATCAATAACTTTATTATACTTTTCCCCTTGAGTTACTAATCCAGAAGCATACTGTTTCTCAATATTTTCTACCTCTAACTCAGCCTTTGCAACTATCTCTTTCTTTTCTTCAGGAATTAACATATTATCAATCCCAATAGAAATAGATGAATTCGTAGCAAAATGGTACCCCATATACATTAGATGATCTGCTAATAATACTGTATTTTTCGTACCTAAGACATGATAACAATTACCCAATAATGCAGATATTGCCTTCTTTGTCAAAGGTTTATTTACTAATTCAAAAGACAAACCCTTAGGTATAATCTCCCATAGTATAGCCCTTCCCACTGTAGTATCAATTAAACTGGTACTTTTATTACCATCCACGTCATACTCATCAATACGCACCTTAATCTTAGCATGCAAAGATACCTGTTCCGTATCAAAGGCACGTTTAACCTCGTAAATATCTGCAAAAACAGTCCCTTCTCCTAAAACATTAACTTTGTCACGAGTCATATAATAAAGACCTAAAACAATATCTTGATTTGCCTCGATAACAGGTTCCCCATTCGCAGGAGATAAAATGTTATTAGTAGACATCATTAAACAACGAGCCTCTGTCTGAGCTTCCAAAGTTAACGGCACATGAACAGCCATTTGATCACCATCAAAATCGGCATTAAAAGCACTACAAACCAAAGGATGCAACCGAATAGCTTTACCTTCCATTAAAATCGGTTCAAATGCTTGAATACCTAAACGATGCAATGTAGGAGCACGATTCAACAGAATAGGATGTTCTTTAATAACCTCCTCTAAAACATCCCAAACCTCAGCCACTTCATTATCAACCATTCTTTTAGCGGTTTTAATAGTTGACGCCAACCCCTTAAACTGCAATTTACTATAAATATAAGGTTTAAATAATTCTAATGCCATTTTTTTAGGCAAACCACACTGATGCAATTTTAAAGTAGGTCCAGCCACAATAACTGAACGCCCAGAATAATCCACTCTCTTCCCTAATAAATTTTGCCTAAAACGCCCCTGTTTTCCTTTAATAATATCTGTCAAAGATTTTAAAGGACGTTTATTCGCCCCCGTGATAGCTCGACCACGACGTCCATTATCCAAAAGCGCATCTACAGATTCCTGTAACATACGTTTTTCATTTCGAACAATAATATCCGGAGCACTTAAATCTAGTAATCGCTTCAATCGATTATTACGATTAATAACTCTACGATATAAATCATTAAGATCAGAAGTCGCAAAACGCCCACCATCTAAAGGAACTAAAGGACGCAAATCAGGCGGCAATACCGGTAACACCGTCAGAATCATCCACTCGGGTCGATTACCAGAATCCAAAAAAGCTTCCAATACTCTTAAACGTTTAGTCAATTTTTTTATTTTGGTATCAGACGAAACGCTCAATAATTCATCTTTTACCGCTTGAGTTTGCTCTTTTAAATCTATTTCACTCAATAAATAACGAATAGCTTCAGCCCCCATCATAGCTTCAAAACCGTCACCAAAATCCTCTTGGGCTTGCATATACTCTTCATCAGACAACAGCTGCCCTTTATTAAGGGTAGTAAGTCCAGGATTTGTAACAATATAACTTTCAAAATACAAAACTTTCTCAATGTCCTTAAGCGTTAAATTTAACAATAAACCAATCCTAGAAGGTAAAGATTTTAAAAACCAAATATGTGCAACAGGACAAGCCAACTCAATATGTCCCATACGTTCCCTTCTTACTTTAGAAATCGTTACTTCCACACCACATTTTTCACACACTACACCACGATGTTTCAGACGCTTATACTTACCACACAAACACTCATAATCTTTGATTGGACCAAAAATTTTAGCACAAAATAACCCATCTCGCTCAGGCTTAAAAGTACGATAATTAATCGTTTCTGGTTTTTTTACCTCACCATAAGACCAACTACGAATTACTTCTGGAGAAGCTAAACCAATTCTTATTTTATCAAATTCATCAGAATGACTTTTTTTTACCAAATTCAATATCTTATTCAATGTCCACTCCCCCTTCTAATCAATCATTTTCTAATTTAATATCCAAACCTAAAGATTTTAATTCTTTAGTTAAAACATTAAAAGATTCTGGTATTCCAGCTTCCATACTCTGATCTCCATCAACAATCCGTTTGTATGTTTTAGTTCTACCTAATACATCATCAGATTTTACTGTTAACATTTCCTGTAAAGTATAAGCAGCACCATAAGCCTCTAAAGCCCACACCTCCATTTCTCCAAAACGCTGTCCACCAAATTGAGCTTTACCCCCCAAAGGTTGCTGGGTAACCAAACTATAAGAACCAGTAGAACGAGCATGCATTTTATCATCAACTAAATGGTTTAGCTTTAACATATACATCACTCCAACAGTAACTGGAGAATCAAATTTTTTCCCAGTACGTCCATCGTATAAAAAAGTCTGACCACTTTCAGGTAAACCGGCTAAATTCAATAATTCCTTAACATCATTCTCACCAGCTCCATCAAATACAGGCGTAGCAACAGGAACACCATCTACCAAATTATTTGCCAAAACTAAAACTTCTTCATCACTAAATTTTGATAAATCAAGCCTTTCGTTTGAACCTAAATTATAAATTCTCTGTAAAAACTCACGTATTTCCTTAACATCACGTCCAACAGCTAACATTTCCTGAATCTTTTCTCCTAAACCGCGGGCAGCCCAACCCAAGTTAGTCTCTAAAAGCTGTCCTATATTCATACGCGAAGGTACCCCTAATGGATTTAAAACAACATCTACAGGTCTTCCATCTTCCATATAAGGCATATCTTCAACCGGAGCAATCATCGATACTACACCTTTATTACCATGCCTACCAGCCATTTTATCACCCACTTGAATACGACGCTTAACCGCCAAACTAATTTTTACCATTTTTAAAACCCCGGGCGGCAAATCATCTCCTTGTTGCAATTTTTTCTTCTCTACTTCCAACTTTTTATCATATTCTTTTACCAATTGCTTAAATCTTTTATCAGATAACACTAACTTTTTACTAACAGCCTTATCCTCTACTACCAAATTAAACAAATCATTTTTACTAACTTTATTTAATATTTCCGAAGTTAACTGAATACCCGCGTCTAAATCACCAATACCTTTTTTCAAAACTTGATTACGCAATAAATCCCTGACGACATTTAACAACGCTTCCTCTTTTATCCTAAACTCATTTGCTAAACTTTCTTTAACACGGGTAAGATTAATTTTCTCAATAGACTTAGTACGCAAATCTTTTTCAACTCCATCTCTCGTAAAAATTTGTATATCAATAACGGTACCCTTTGTCCCGGAAGGAACTCGCAAAGAGGAGTCTTTAATATTAGAAGCTTTTTCACCGAAAATAGCTTTCAATAATTTTTCTTCCGGAGTCAACTGAGACTCACTCTTAGGTGTAATTTTTCCTACCAAAATATCTCCAGCATCAACTTCAGCTCCCAAATAAACAATTCCATTTTCATCTAAACGACCTAACATACTCTCACTAACACCAGGAATATCAGAAGTAATTTCCTCCGCCCCTAACTTAGTATCTCTAGCAACACAAACTAATTCTTGAATATGAATCGTAGTTAAACGATCTTCCTGCACTAATTTCTCAGACAGTATAATCGCATCTTCGTAGTTATACCCATTCCATGGCATAAAAGCCACCAGAAGATTCTGGCCTAACGCCAATTCCCCCATATCGGTACTTGGCCCATCAGCTAAAACATCACCACGAACAACAACGTCACCTTTATTAACTACAGGATATTGATTAATACAAGTCCCCTGATTAGAACGCACATACTTAACCAAATTGTACACATCAACACCAGCCAATTCATCCTCTGATTCTCCAGAATCAACTTTAACAACAATTCTATCACTACTTACCGATTCAACAATTCCTCCCCTCTTTGCAATAATAACAGCACCAGAATCAATAGCAGCCTGCAACTCTATACCCGTACCAACCAAAGGCTTTTCCGAGCGAATAGTAGGAACAGCTTGACGTTGCATATTCGATCCCATTAACGCTCTAGTAGTATCATCGTGTTCCAAAAAAGGAATCAATGCTGTAGCAACAGAAACAATTTGGTTAGGAGCAATATCCATATAAGAAATATTTTCAGGAGAAGATAAAATAAATTCACCATTGTAACGACATGGAATAGCCTTACCAACTAATCTATTATTCTCATCCACCTCTACATTAGCTTGAGCAATATAAACATTTTCATCCTCTATCGCCGATAAATATGAAACTTCATCGGTAACTAATCCATCTTTTACTTTTCGATAAGGAGTTTCTATAAAACCATACTCATTAATTTTAGCGTAAATAGCTAAAGAATTTATCAAACCAACATT
Source organism: Gammaproteobacteria bacterium (assembly GCA_045580225.1). Lineage (GTDB taxonomy): Bacteria > Pseudomonadota > Gammaproteobacteria > UBA9339 > UBA9339 > CAUUCF01. Next base: position 15,502 of record JAZNNJ010000009.1, read on the forward strand.
CGGACCTTCTGGTGTTTCAATTGGACACAAGCGTCCATAATGAGTAGGATGAACATCACGAACTTCAAACCCTGCACGACCACGTACTAAACCGCCTGGACCTAATGCAGAAATACGACGTTTATGTGTTACCGAAGTAATAGGGTTATTCTGATCCATAAATTGAGATAATTGTCCGGAACCAAAAAACTCTTTTATTGTAGCAGATACTGGTTTAGCATTAAATAAATCCTGCGGCATTAAATTATCTACTTCAACCACACTTAACCGTTCTCTAATAAGACGTTCTATTCTTGCCAAACCCAATCTAAACTGGTTTTCAAGCATTTCACCAACGATTCTAACTCTACGATTACCCAAATGATCGATATCATCTACTGTATCTTTACCATCACGAATAGATACTAATACCTTCAACACATCCACTATATCTTCTTTCGATAAAATACCTTCCCCAGTAAAATCTTTACGCCCTAATCGACTATTTAATTTCATCCGACCAACACTAGATAAATCATACCTATCTATGGCAAAAAACAAACTATTAAATAAGCTAGTGACCGTTTCTTTTGTTGGAGGATCACCAGGACGCATGATACGGTAAATTTCAACTAAAGCATCGAGTTTTGTAGCCGTATTATCAATACGTAAAGTATCTGAAATATACAATCCACAATCTACATCATTAACATATAAAACTTCAAAATGTTTTATACCGCTATTTAAAATATTTTCTATTAATTCCTCAGTAATTAAAGAGTTAGCTGAAGCTAAAACCTCACCTGTGTCCTCATTAATTATTGCCTTAGCAATTACCTTTTTTAACAAGTATTCTTTATTAACAATTAACTCACTAATTCCTGCTTTTTTCATTAAATTAATATGGCGTTGAGAAATTCGCTTACCAACTTCTACAATAACATTACCATCATGATCCTTAATTTCAAAAAGACTTATGCTGCCACGAAGACGCTCAGGAACCACCGTAAGTACAAAAGCTTGATCTTTAACGTAATACAAATCAGTTTCAAAAAATAATCCTAAAATTTCTTCTACCGAATATCCCAAAGCTTTTAAGATAACCGTAGCCGGTATTTTTCTACGACGATCAATACGAGCATAAATACAATTTTTTACATCAAATTCAAAATCTAACCATGAACCTCGATATGGAATAATTCTTGCCGAAAATAACAATTTTCCAGAAGAATGTGTTTTACCCATATCATGATCAAAAAAAACCCCAGGAGAACGATGCAATTGCGAAACAATTACTCTCTCAATACCATTAATTATGAAACTACCAGTATCGGTCATAACCGGCAAATCACACACAAAAACATCTTGTTCTTTTATCTCTTTCACAGAATCTTTGATATACATTCCTTCATCATCTTTATCAAAAATGATAACTCGCAATTTTATTCTCAAAGGAACAGTATAACTTAATCCTCGATTTTTACACTCCTGCGCATCAAATATTCCTTCACCCAAAGAATAACAAACATAATCAAGGCGAGCATTACCAGATACACTAAAAATTGGGAAAAAACTCTTAAATACTTCATTGAGTCCAGAATTATCACCATGCAATAATTTATGATAAGATTGCAACTGCATAGCCAATAAATTAGGCAACTCAATTATTCCCGGAAATTTAGCAAAACTCTTACGTACCCTTCGTTTAGCAATATTAGATAATTTACAACCCATACCTTTAGAAGTAACCTTACCTTGACTCATTAACAAATCCCTCTTTCTACGTTTATGGTATATTTCACAAAATTAAAAATTCTCTGCAAAAAAAATTACAGAGAATTTTTATCAATTTATAGTATATTTATTTTAACTCTACCGTAGCACCAGCTTCTACCAATTTAGCCTTTATGCTTTCAGCTTCATCCTTAGCAACATTATCCTTAATTAAAGAAGGAGCACTTTCAACCAAATCTTTAGCTTCCTTTAGTCCTAAACCAGTAATTTCACGAACAACTTTAATTACAGACAACTTATTTGAACCAAAACTTGTCATTTCAACTTTAAAAGAAGTTTTTTCTTCAACAGTAGAGGCAACACTACCTGCTGGTGCCGCTGCTACCGCTACTGCAGCCGCAGCAGAAACTCCAAACTTTTCCTCCATTTCCTTAACTAATTCTACTACATCCATCACGCTCATTTGCGCAATTGCTTCTAAAATTTCATCTTTTGTTATTGCCATAAAATCACCTCTCAATATTATGCACTTTTTTTATCACGAATGGCGGCTACTGTCCGCACTAATTTTCCATAAATTTCTTGCGTAGTTCGCGCTAATTTAGTAATCGGCGCTTTAAATGTCAAAAGCAAGCAACCCAACGCTTGTTCTCTATTAGGAAGACTTGCAATTTTATCTAAAGAATCTGCCAAAAACAATTTTCCACCTACGGCTAAAGCACGTACCTGTAATTTATCATTTTCTTTAATTGAATCTTTTAATAAACGAGCCACCTCTCCAGGTTCATTATCCGTAAACGCAACAAATACAGAACCAACAAGCGCTTCATTTAAACAAGAAAAATCACTACCTTCCAAAGCACGTCTAGCTAAGGTATTACGAACTACTTTCAAATAAATACCTTTTGCTCGTGCCTGTTCGCGAAGCTTGGACATTTCCGCAACAGTTAAACCTCGATAATCAGCTACACCAGCGGAAACTGCTCTTTTAGCAACATCCGCAACTTCACTAACAATCAATTTCTTATCTTCTATTTTTAGTACCACTTTTACCTCCACTAAAATTAGGTCTTTTTAAAACCTACAGAAGACCCCCACAGCACATTTATTATGTACCACCCAAATGCCGTGTCTCGTATAAACCAACTACGACACCGTTTATGTAGACTAGAAAAAAATCATCTAATTAACCCTTACTCAGAGATCTACAGTCTTCAACGGTTAGAGTGCACTAACCCACCTCTTACCGCAGAAATCCTACAACTTATTGATAATCAGCCATATCCAATATCAAACCAGGCCCCATAGTACTAGACAAAACCATTTTCTTCAAATACACACCCTTAGCACTACTAGGTTTAAGTTTCTTAATTTCACTCAATAAAGCTCTTAAATTGCCATCAATTTGTTCTATAGTAAAATCCAACTTACCCAAGCGCGAATGAACAATTCCGCCTTTATCTGCTCTAAACGTAACCTGACCACCTTTAGCATTTTTAACCGCGGTAGCAACATCAGAGGTAACAGTTCCTAATTTAGGATTGGGCATTAATCCCCTAGGTCCTAAAATTTGCCCCAACTGCCCAATCAATCTCATAGCATCAGGAGTTGCGATTAAAACTTCAAAATCAATTTCCCCGGCTTTTATCTTATCTGCTAATTCTTCAAAACCAACTATATCAGCCCCTGCATCTTCAGCAATCTTCGCATAATCCCCCTGGACAAATGCAGCTACACGAACCTTTTTACCCGATCCATTAGGTAAAACTACAGAACCACGAACAACCTGGTCAAACTTAGAAGTATCAACCCCTAAATTAATACTAACCTCGACAGTTTCGTTAAACTTAACAGGTGGTAAACTTTTTAACACCTGAAAAGCCTCCACCAAATGATAAATTTTGTTTTTATCTATTTGTTCCTGAATTAACTTACTTCTTTTAGACATTTTAACCATTGTCAACCTCTGCTACTTCAATACCCATACTCCTAGCTGTCCCTATCACAGTTTTTTTAGCGGCCTCTATATCACCAGCAGATAAATCCGGCATTTTAATTTTAGCAATTTCTTCTATTTGAGACAACGTTACTTTACCAACTTTCTTACTATGCGGAGTAGAACTACCTTTTTCTAAATTAGCAGCTTTTAACAATAAAACCGCTGCAGGAGGAGTTTTAATAACAAAGGAAAAACTCCTATCAGCATAAACATCAATAATAACTGGCAATGGTAACCCCTTTTCCATATTCTGCGTCTGAGCATTGAAAGCCTTACAAAATTCCATAATATTAACTCCATGTTGCCCCAAGGCTGGACCAACTGGCGGGGCAGGGTTAGCCTCACCTGCTTTAACTTGTAACTTAATTTGCTTTACCGATTTTTTTACCATACACACCTCTTTGAGGTTCAATCGCTTAAAAAGCTCCCTCGATAATTAACACAAAAACCTACGCTTTCTGGACTTGATTAAATTCTAATTCCACTGGCGTAGACCTACCAAAAATTAATACTGATACTACCAAACGATTCTTTTCGTAATTAACCACATCAACCACTCCATCGAATTCAGCAAAAGGACCACTAATTATCCTAACCACTTCTCCTGCAACAAATAATACTTTTGGCTTAGGCTTTTCTACGCCTTCTTGAACACGGCTCAGTATTTCATTAATTTCACTATCTGATACGGGAACCGGCTTATTACCACTCCCTCCAACAAACCCAAGAACCCAAGTTACTCCTCTAACTAAATGCCAAGTATTGTCATTCATTTCCATTTGTACCAAAACATAACCTGGGAAAAATTTACGTTTACTACGATATTTTTGACCAGCTTTCATTTCCACCACTTCTTCAGTAGGAACAATGATCTCACCAAAGTAATGCTCCATCTTATTAAGACGAATCTTATCTTTTAAATTATCCATAACCACCACCTCTTTTCCGGAAGCAGCTTGAACAATATACCACCTAATTTTCGGATTTTTTTCTGTAATCATAACTTACATTATTTAGTAAACAAATATATTATCTTTATTAAGCAAAAATCAATCAACCATAAAATAACTGAAGATACAAACACCAACAACGAAATGACGAACGTAGTTTTAAACGTTTCATCTCTAGAAGGCCATACAACTTTTTGCAATTCAGTTACCGAACTTCTAAAAAAATTAAAAAAACGTCTACCATGTGTAGTAAACCTAATACACAAAAAAAGCAGTAATATTACAAATACATTTATAAGTACCTTTATCAATTTAGAACTTATCTGATGATACAAACCCCAAAAAACAGCACCACAGAATAATACTCCTGCTATTCCCCACAAAACAATATCTTTTAATATATCAGAATCTGTTAATAAAAACTTACGTTTGGTACTAACCATATAATAACTCTATACAAACCCATTCTGCATTACAAAACCAACATAACAATAACGTCTAAAATCATCAATCTTTATCTTCGAAAGACGGCCGATCAACTAACTCTACTAAAGCCATCAAGCTCTTATCACCAGGACGCCAACCACACTTAATTAAGCGCAAATAACCACCATCACGCTTAGAATAACGTGGTCCTAAAACCATAAATAACTTACTCACTACCTGCTCATCTAGCAATTTACTAGCCACAAGTCTACGATTTGCAATATTATCAACTTTAGATCTAGTCAATATCGGCTCAGCAAAACGACGTAATTCCTTAGCTTTAACCAAAGTAGTACGAATAATTTCATGCTTAAACAAAGAATTCATCATATTTCTAAACATAGCCTTACGATGACTACTATTCCTACTTAAACCCTTACCACTATTACGATGACGCATAAATAACCTACCAAATTAAAATTGTTTCATCAATTTTTATCACCACTATCCCAATTGTCTATTTTCATACCCAAAGACAATCCATTCTGTGCTAAAACCGCTTTTATTTCATTCAAGGATTTCTTACCTAAATTAGGAGTTTTTAATAAATCAGATTCATCCTTTTGTACTAAATCACCAATCAAAAATATATTTTCAATTTTTAAACAATTAGCAGACCGGACTGTTAATTCTAAATCATCAACAGAACGCTTTAACAAAGGATTAAGCTTCTTTGTTTCTTCTTTCTTATTGTTTCCGTCGACATGTTGCAAATCAACAAAAGCAGCCAATTGAGCCTGCAAAATAGTAGCAGCTGACTTAATAGCTTCCTCTGGTGTAACTGCACCATTAGTCTCAATATTTAAGACTAATTTATCTAAATCAGTACGCTGTTCCACACGTGCATTTTCTACGCGATATGAAACATTACGTATTGGGCTAAACGAAGCATCTAGCAACAACTCCCCCACAACAGAACCATCATTCCCACTAACTCTCTTGCTATTATTTACCAGTGAATAACCCCTACCCAAAACGACCTTTATACGCATATCCAAAGATCCACCAGGTAACAAATTAGCTATCACATGATTAGGATTAAAAATTTCTACTGTATGATCCAGACTGATATCCTTAGCAAAAACAGGACCGGGAGTATCTTTAAACAAAACTAACTCAACCTCATCAACTGCATGCAATCTAAACACCACTCCTTTTAAATTCAATAATATATTTAATACGTCCTCTTTGACACCAGCTAAACTACTATACTCATGCAAAGCTCCACTAATTTTAACAGAAACAGGTGCAGCACCGACCATTGACGAAAGTAAAATCCTACGTAACGCATTACCTAAAGTATACCCAAAACCACGCTCAAATGGTTCCAAAACAACTTCTGCTCTACACGTATCTATTTGCTTAACCTGAATAGCTGTAGGAGTCAACAAACTATTATAAAACATAATACCTCATAAAACTACTTAGAATATAATTCGATAACCAAATGTACTTTAAATTCAGCAGGATACTCATCATGATTAGGATAACGCAAATAAACACCTTTCATGCCTTCAATATCTAATGATAACCAATCAGCAGTACCAATTTGAACACTAGCTTTCAAAGAACTACTAATCCTTAACTGATCTTTACTTTTGTCCCGTACACTAACTACATCTTGAGGTTTTAACAAGTAAGATGCAATATTAATAATCTTTCCATTAACCAAAATCGAACGATGATTCACTAACTGCCTAGCTTCAGCCCTAGTAGAAGCGAACCCTAACCGATAAACAACATTGTCTAACCTTGATTCTAAAATACGAATTAAATTCTCGCCGCTAGAACCTTGCTGTCGATCAGCTTCACGATAATAATTACTAAACTGACGTTCTAATACACCGTAATAACGCTTGATCAATTGCTTCATACGCAACTGTAAGCTGTAATCAGTAATCCTCGCCGAACGATCACCAAACTGGCCCGGAGGAACATTAACCTTACACTTCGACTCCAAAGAACGTATTCCGCTCTTTAGATGCAAATCTACTCCTTCTCTTCTAGATAACCTACACTTAGGACCTACATACCTTGCCATCTAACATCCCCACCAACAAATAACAATAATAACATTAATTTACTTCTAAAACCTTCTGCGTTTTCTCGGACGACATCCATTATGAGGCAACGGAGTTTTATCCGTAATACTAACAATCCTAAAACCTAAAGCATTTAAAGACCGGCTAGCAGATTCTTTGCCTGGTCCAGGACCACATACAAATAACTCTAAATTCTTTACTCCGAACTCCTTAATAATATTACCAACTTTTTCTGCAGCCACCTGCGCAGCAAATGGAGTACTCTTACGTGAACCCTTGAAACCACTAGCCCCAGCAGAACTCCACGCCAAAACATTACCAGTTTTATCGGTTATTGTAATAATCGTATTATTAAAAGTAGAATTAATATATGCTACTGCATCTAATACATTACGCTGAACCTTTTTCTTTACAGTACGATTCTGTGCCACCATATAAAATTTACTCAACTAAATTAACCTTTACTAGGAGCTTTAGGCATAGTAACCGCACCCTTTCTCCTTCCCTTACGAGTTCTAGAATTTGTTTTTGTCCTTTGTCCTCTCACTGGCAAACCACGACGATGCCGTATTCCACGATAACAACCCAAGTCCATCAACCGCTTAATATTCATCGTAACTTCACGACGCAAATCACCCTCAACAGTAAATTTTGCAACACACGAACGCAAAACTTCAATCTCTTGTTCAGATAAATCTTTAACCTTACGCGTTGGATCTATCTTCGCTTCATTACAAATATGCAATGCGCGCGATCTACCAATTCCATAAATCGACACCAAAGCAACAACCACATGCTTTTGTGTTGGAATATTAACCCCTGCAATACGTGCCATTAATACACTCCCCACTCAAAATTAACAAAATTCTTCATTATTGAAAATCACCTAACGCATTCTAACACGTTTTAAAATTGTTTCAACTAATAAAATTACCCCTGACGTTGCTTATGTTTTGCTATTTTACAAATTACTCTTACAACCCCACCCCGTCGTATAATTTTACAATTACGACAAATCTTTTTAACTGATGCTCTTACCTTCATACTTTTTATATACCTAAAAAACTAAAATTACCTCTTACCAAACCTAGCCTTTTTAACCAAGTAATCATACCGATCACTCATTAAGTACGATTGCACTTGAACAACAAAGTCCATCAATACTACAACCACAATTAATAACGAAGTGCCACCAAAATGAAAAGGCATATTCCAAACATACATTAAAATATCTGGCATTAACGAAATTAACATAATATAAACCGCTCCAAAAAAAGTCAATTTTGTAATAACCGTATCAATGTATTGTGCAGTATTATCCCCAGGACGAATTCCAGGAACTACAGCACCAGATTTTTTCAAATTATCCGCAATTTCTTTCGGATTAAATACTAAAGCAGTATAAAAATATGCGAAAAAAATAATGGCTAAAGCATACACCAACATATACAAAGGTTGTCCCATTTGTAAAGCGCTTCCTATCGTATTCAACCACCCCATACCTTTAGCAGCTCCAAACCACCTCGCTAACGTCGCGGGAAACAAAACCAAACTAGAAGCAAAAATTGGAGGTAAAACACCTGCCATATTAATTTTTAACGGTAAACTAGTTACTTGAGAATTTGAATAATAACCATTACCATGCAATTGCCTCTTTATATAACTAACAGCAATTTTACGTTGCCCTCTTTCAACAAAAACCACTGCCGCAGTAACCAATGCAATAACTACAACTAAAAGAAAGAAGCTAATTATCTGCATCTGCCCTTGCCTTACTTCATTCAAAACTTGAACAACCGCATTAGGAAATCGGGACACAATACCGGCAAAAATCAACATGGAAATACCATTACCAATACCATACTCATTCATTTGCTCGCCAATCCACATCAAAAATAATGCACCTGTTGTAAGAGTCAAACTAGTTACAAAATAAAATCCACAACCAGGGCTCAAAACAATACCAGAGCTAGTTAACCACTTGGCTATCCCTAAAGATTGTACAAGAGATAAAAATAACGTACCTAGCCTTGTATATTGATTTAGCTTTCTTTTTCCCGAAACACCATCTTTTTTTAAAGCTTCTAAAGAAGGAATAATAACTCCAAATAATTGAATAATAATCGAAGAGGATATATATGGCATCACACCTAAAGCAAAAATTGTTAGTCGTTGTAATGCACCACCAGAAAACATATTAAATAAACCTAATATACCCCCCTGCTCTTTATGGAATAACTCTGCCAATTTAACCGGATCTAAACCAGGAACAGGAATATGAGAACCAATACGATAAATAAAAATACCTAACAACAAGAAAGCAAAACGCCTCCTTAACTCAACGACCCCAGAAGCCCCATTACTATTATTTTTCCGATTAACAGTCACCATATATATTCTTACTCTTTCACCAAACCACCTAAAGATTCTATCACTTTCCTAGCTCCTAAAGTAACCTTTAATCCGGATAAATTAATTTTATGCTTAAGTTCTCCAGAAAGAATAACTTTCACTCTACACGCATTGTTAGACACTAAACGATGCTCTTTTAAAACTTCCAACGTAATCATTTCATCTTCTCCAAAACAATTTAAGCACCGCAATGCAACTTCCGTACTACCAATTTTTTTGGAAACGAAACCAAACTTAGGTAAACGCCTATACAACGGCAACTGACCGCCTTCAAAACCAATTTTTTTATTATAACCAGAACGCGCCTTCTGTCCTTTATGACCACGACCACACGTCTTACCAAACCCAGATCCCATTCCTCGTCCTACACGAATCTTATTTTTCCTAGAACCAAACGCAGGTTTCAATTGATTAAGGTACATATTACCCTACCTCTTTTACTTGTAATAAATAACTAATTTGATTAATCATACCACGATTTTCCGGAGTATCTAACACCTCCACCTCATGCCCAATTTTTCTTAAACCCAAACCAGCAACACATGCTTTATGATTTTTTAATTTCTTATTAGTGCTTTTTACTAATTTTACCTTTAAATATTTCATAAGCTTTACCAACACCATCCATTTTTATACTTCATTAGAATCAACACTTGAACTACAATCTGCCAACAATACATTACGTTTACAAACTAAATCGCTAATCTTGATTCCACGCTTAGCTGCCACCTGTTCAACCGTTTTCATACACATTAAAGCCTTTAACGTCGCTCTTACAACATTAATAGGATTGCGTGACCCGATGCATTTCGATAATACATTCCTCAAACCCAATACCTCACATACCGAACGTACCGCACCACCAGCAATTAAACCAGTACCCTCACTCGCCGGCAACATAACCACCTTAGTAGCACCAAAATAACCTTTTACAGGATGCTGCAAAGTACCATTCTCATTAATAGCAACCTTCACCATGTTACGACGACCTTGCTCCATCGCCTTTTGAATTGCAGCAGGAACTTCGCGAGATTTACCTAACCCAAAACCAATTCTCCCATTACCATCTCCTATTACAACCAAAGCCGCAAAACCAAAAACTCTACCTCCTTTTACAACCTTCGCTGTACGACGTACTGATACTAATTTCTCTTTTAAAACGTCTGCTGTTAAATTATCTGTCATCATATCTCGTCCAATTCCTAAAATTCTAAACCACCAGAACGCGCAGCATCAGCCAAGGCCTTTACTCTTCCATGATAACCAAATCCGGAACGATCAAACGCTACCTTAGTTATACCCAACGCTTTACCACAAACAGCAATCAACTTACCAACTACTTTTGCTGCTTCAATGTTACCCCCGTAAGAAACATGCTCCTTAACTTGTTTTTGCAAACTAGAAACACAACCTAATACTTTTCCTTCAAAATCAATTAACTGCGCATAAATATGACGAGGTGTCTTATGTACAGACAAACGAACTATTAATAATTCCTTTATTTTACATCGCGTCTTTTTCGCACGCCTCATTCGAACTAATTTCTTATCCATTACTTCTTCTTCCCCTCTTTCAAGACAATCACTTCACCATCATATCTGACTCCCTTTCCTTTATAAGGCTCAGGAGAACGATAAGCTCTTATATTTGCTGCTACTTGACCAACTAAATACTTATTTACCCCTTTAACTAATATCTCTGTCTGTGTAGGAGTTTCAATATTAATTCCTTCAGGAATAGAATAATTAATAGGGTGAGAATACCCCAAGGATAAATTCAATACATTACTTTTAACCTGAGCCTTATACCCAACACCTACTAATAACAATTTACGCACAAACCCAACACTAACACCTTCTACCATAGACTGAACGATAGCCTTTAATGTTCCAGCTTTCGCTTGATAAATCTCATCAAGGGCTTTAAAAAAAACACCGTTAGACTCAACTTTAACTTCAACACCATCATCTAAAACATGTTTTATAATTCCCTTAGGACCTTTAACAACAATTTCACTACCATCTATTATACACTCAACACCTTGAGGTAAACTAACCGGTTTCCTAGATACACGAGACATTTTTAAATCCCCTTTAATTCACAAAACAAATCACTTCTCCACCTTCTCCCAAGGCACGAGCCTTCCTATCGCTCATAACCCCTTTAGAAGTCGATATAATAGAAACACCCATTCCGCCCATTACCTGTGGTATATCATCTTTACCACAATATACCCGCAAACCAGGCTTACTACAACGAATCAAATTTTCGATAACAGGTAATCCATTATAATATTTCAAAACCAAAGTAAGAACCTTACCCTTAGCATCAACATTATCTTCTATCAACACATCCTTTAAAAAACCCTCTTCTTTTAGAACATTCGCAATCGCCAATTTTAACTTAGTAATAGCAACCTGAACACTAGATTTATGACGCACTTGCGCATTTCTAATTCTAGTTAACATATCTGCTACTGGATCATTCATACTCATAAATCTATACCTTTAATTACCAACTAGCTTTAACTACTCCAGGAACGTCACCACGCATAACAGCCTCGCGCAAATGAATCCTGCATAAACCAAATTTTTTATAAACAGCTCTAGGTCTCCCACATATCTGACAACGAGAACGCACCCTTATATTACTACTATCACGCTTCAGTTCGCTTAATTCCTTAACTGATTCCATTTTCTTATCAAAATCTACAGTTAAACTTCTAATATTTTTCTTCAATTCTTCTCTTTTAAAACGAAACTTAGCAACTAAATCCTTTCGTTTATTTTCTTTGACAATCATCGATAATTTTGCCATACACCCTCTTTATTTTATCTCTTTTAACGGCAACCCAAAAGCTAGCAATAAACTCCTGGCTTCTTCATCCGTTCTTGCTGATGTAGTAATTGAAATATCTAATCCACGTAACGCATCAATCTTATCATAATCAATTTCCGGAAATACAATTTGCTCCTTTATTCCAAAATTATAATTACCACGCCCATCAAAAGAACGAGAATTTAACCCCCTAAAATCACGGATGCGAGGTATCACAATCGAAATCAAACGCTCTAAAAACTCAAACATACGTTCCCTACGCAAAGTAACCTTACACCCAACAGGCCAACCCTCTCTTACTTTAAACCCAGCTACCGATTTACGAGACAAAGTAACCACTGCCTTTTGACCAGCGATCTTAGTTAAATCCTCCGCAGCATTATTAACAATTTTTCTATCAACAGTTCCTTCGCCAACTCCCATATTAAGAGTAATTTTTAAAATCTTAGGAACCTGCATCACATTATCATATCCAAAATTATTCATCATCTTAGACACAATTTTTTCCTGGTACAATTTAGCTAATCTTGATTTCATATACTAATACCCTACTAATTCTTCACTTCTTCACCAGTACTCTTAAAACAACGTATCTTTCTACCGTCATCCAATACTTTAATAAAAACCCGGTCTGCTTTCTGCGTTTTAGGGTTGAATAACTGAACATTAGAAACTGCTAAAGGAGCTTCTTTTTCAATAATTTCACCTTTCGCACGAGTATGAGTATCAGCTTTTTTGTGTCGTTTAACCAAATTAACACCAGCAACTAAAACCCTACTGCCGCTTTCTAAAATCTTCAGTATTTTACCACGCAATCCCTTGTTTTTACCGGTAATTACAATAACATCATCCCCTTTTTTTATCTTACGCATAACTACCACACTCGCAATTACAAAACTTCTAATGCCAAAGAAACCACTTTCATAAACTTATCTCCCCTAAGTTCACGAGTAACTGGACCAAAAACACGAGAACCCAATGGTTGTAACTGGTTATTCAACAGAACCACTGCATTATCATCGAAACGAATTATCGATCCATCTGGACGACGTACTCCTTTCTTAGATCTAACCACCAATGCAAAAAAAACTTCTCCCTTTTTTATCTTTCCATCAGGAATAGCTTCTTTTACTGAAACCTTTATTACATCACCAATATTAGCATAGCGATTACGTGTACTACCAGTAACCTTAATACACATCACTTTTTTAGCACCGCTGTTGTCAGCTACTTCTAACATGGTACACATTTGAATCATTTGAAACCCTCTTTCTCTATCGCAAATCGAAATTTAAAACAAAAATACATTGCAGTCAAATATTTTTATTTACTTAACTACTCTTACCAATTTCCATGACTTAGTTTTAGATAACGGCCTTGTTTCACAAATTATAACCGAGCTACCAACCTTAGCGATATTATTTTCATCGTGCACATGAAACTTCGTAGTTTTCTTAACATATTTACCAAAAATAGGATGTTTAACCTTCCTTACTACGGAAACTACAATTGATTTATTCATCTTATCGCTGATAACTTTACCTTCTAATGTCTTAATCACTTTATTTTCATTCATTGGATATCCTTTTATATTACTTTCTAATTCAACTCTTTCAATATAGTCTCGATCCGCGCAATATCACGTCTCAGCATTCTAAACATATGCGTTGAATTTTTTCTATTATTTTCATCGATTGCAACATTCTTACTACGCATCCGCAACTTCAACAACTCAATTCGGCACTTTTCTAAATCTTGCAATAAATCCACTCTTGTTTTTTTTCTTAATTCGCTTGCTTTCATTACATTATCGTCCTAACATTAAACACTGTTTTCACCGGAAGTTTAGCTGAAGCTAAAGCAAAAGCCTCTCTAGCTAATGACTCCGACACCCCGTCAATTTCAAATAAAACCTTACCTGGCTGAACTAAAGCAACCCAATATTCCACTGCACCTTTACCCTTACCCTGACGAGTTTCCAATGGCTTTTTCGTAATTGGCTTGTCAGGAAAAACCCTAATCCATAATTTACCACCACGTTTTATATGACGAGTAATTGTCCTACGAGCCGCTTCAATCTGTCTAGCAGTTATCCTTGCTCTTTCTGTAGTTTTAAGTGCAAATTCACCAAAACTAATCGTCGAACCACCAACAGCGATCCCACGATTATGCCCTTTAAATTGTTTACGATATTTAGTCCTTGCTGGTTGTAACATAATCTTAACTCAACTTATTTATCTTTATTATTTTCTAAAACTTCTGACATCACTTCCTTCTTTTTATCAAGCTTAGTACCGATTTTTTCACCTTTAAAAATCCAAACCTTAACACCAATAATCCCATAAGCTGTATGTGCTTCAGCAAAACCGTAATCGATATCAGCTCGAAAAGTATGTAACGGCACTCTACCCTCATGATACCATTCTGATCTAGCAATTTCTGCACCACCTAACCTTCCACTTACACAAACCTTAACTCCCTTAGCTCCCCCTTTTAAAGCCATTTGCATTGCTTTTTTCATAGCTTTACGAAACATGATACGCTTTTCAAGTTGCTTAGCAATATTATCCGCAACTAAACAACCATCCAAATCTACTTTTTTCACTTCCTCAATATTCACATAAACAGGAACTTTAAGACGTTGCGCTAACTCTTTACGTAATAACTCTACATCGCCACCTTTTTTACCTAAAATAACTCCTGGTTTACCAGCAAAAATAGTAATTTTTGCACTCTTAGCGGGACGCTCTATTTGAATCTTACTGATAGCTGCCGCATCATATTTTTTATAAAGAAACTTACGCAAACTAAGATCTGAACTTAAATACACAGAATACATCTTAGTATTAGCATACCAAGTAGACTTCCAATCCTGTATAATTCCCAATCTGATCCCATTCGGATTAACTTTCTGCCCCATATCTATTTCCCCTTTATATCTGAAAGCACAACCGTAATATGACTATACCGTTTCACAATTCGCGACCCCCTTCCTTTAGCACGCGCATGCATTCTTTTTAATCTAAAAGATTCATCGACCCAAATTTTGCTTACCACTAAATTGTCACGATCTAAACCACTATTATTTTCCGCATTACTTACAGCAGATACCAAAGTTTTCCTAACCAAAGTAGCTGCTTTCTTAGTACTATAAGCTAGAATATCTAACGCTTGCAATACATTAACACCGCGTATCTGATTTGCAACTAACCTAACCTTTTGCGCTGACTCTTGCGCATGCCTATATTTCGCTATTGTTTCCATAGTTTTCTATACTCTAAATAACCGACCTTTAACTCTTTTCTACTTTTCTATCTCCAGAATGAGCACGAAATGTACGAGTCAAAGCAAACTCACCTAACTTATGTCCAACCATATTCTCAGTAATAAAAACTGGAACATGGTCTTTACCATTATGCACCGCAATGGTCAAATTAACCATCTCAGGAACAATCATAGAACGCCTAGACCAAGTTTTAATAGGCTTTTTAACCTTGCTGTTACGTACTGTATCTACTTTCTTTAACAAATGCGCATCTATAAAAGGACCTTTTCTTATTGAACGTGGCACGTTTTATCCCTCCTTCTTACTTACTTCTCTTTTTTACTTGATGACGACTACGAACAATCATCGAATCCGTACGTTTATTACAACGTGTATGATATCCTTTTGTCGGCTTACCATATGGAGTAACCGGATGACGGCCTCCCGAAGTACGACCTTCACCACCACCATGTGGATGATCTACAGGATTCATTACAACTCCCCTAACCGTAGGCCTTACTCCCCGCCAACGTTGAGCTCCAGCCTTACCCAATGAACGTAAATTATGCTCTCCATTAGAAACCTCACCAATACAAGCACGACATACCGCCAAAATTCTACGCACTTCACCGGATTTCATGCGTACAGTCACATAACTACCTTCTCTTGATACAATTTGTGCAAAAGTACCAGCAGTACGTACTAACTGCGCACCACACATAGGCTTCAATTCTATATTATGAATTAACGTACCAACAGGTATATCAATCAAAGGTAAACAATTACCTACAGCAATAGCAGCACCCGCACCAGACATCACTTTATCTCCAATTTTTAACCCTTTAGGAGCTATAATATAACGTCTCTCGCCATCCTTATAAACAATCAAAGCAATATAAGGACGACGATTAGGATCATACTCTAAACGTTCCACACGTCCTTCAATTCCATCTTTGTTACGCTTGAAATCAATAATTCTATAATAACGTTTACTCCCACCGCCATGGTGACGAACCGTCAATCTACCAAAATTATTTCTGGCACTTCCACGACCACGTTGTTTAGATTCAATTAAAGAAGAACACGGCCTTCCTTTATATAATTCTTTGTTTACTACCTTAACAACAAAACGTCGTCCAGGAGAAGTAGGTTTAGCCTTAATAATTGCCATTTTTAAACTCCATCAAAATCAATTGTTTGACCTTTTGCTAAAGTAACATATGCTTTTTTCCAACCTTTAGCATTACTCGTTTTACCACGAAAACGTCTGACTTTACCATGCATATTGCAAATTCTTACTTTTTGGACATCAACATTATACAAAATTCCCAATGCCTGAGCGATTTCTACTTTTCCAACCTTGCTACCAACTTTAAATACATACTGTGACAAAGCAGCTAAATTAGAAGATTTCTCTGAAATACATGGAGCTAAAATTACGTGATTTATCTTACATTTTATCATATCAACCTTTCCTCAATCTTTTTTAAAGCTCCAACAGAACACATCACCTTATCAAAAGCAATTAAATCTAAAGGATTTAACTCATTATCTAACTGAACCCAAACATTTGGCAAATTGCGAGCAGACAGATACAAATCACGTTCGACAACATCCGTAACGATCAAAATTCTACTAAAACCAATAGGACGTATCCAATTCGCAAAATCTTTGGTTTTACCAGTAACCTCAAATTTTTCAACAATAAGCAACCGATTACTTCTCAATAATTCTGATAACATAGAAGACATCGCAGCAGTATACATCTTACGATTAACCTTTTGTTCGTAATTACGCGGTTTGGCCGCAAAAGTAACACCACCAGTCCTCCATAAAGGACTACGATTCGTACCTGCCCTTGCTTGCCCTGTACCTTTTTGCCTAAAAGGTTTTTTACCGCCTCCACTAACTTCACTACGACTCTTTTGAGCTTTAGTACCAGAACGAGACGCTGCTCGGTAAGCTTCCACTACCTGATGTACCAATGCTTCGTTATAATCACGACTAAACACCTTATCACTAACATCCAAACCCAAAGAAGATAACTTATTTGCAGAAACATCAAAATATTTAATTTCCATGTATTACCTCTTTCTTAATCGCAGAACGAATTATAACAAAACCACTATCGCTTCCGGGAATTCCTCCTTTGATCAACAACAAATTACGCTGCACATCAACCTTTACAATCTGTTGATTTTGAATAGTTCTTCGAACATTACCTAAATGACCAGCCATTTTCTTTCCCTTAAAAACTTTTCCAGGAGTTTGACGCTGACCTATAGACCCAGGAACCCTATGAGATACCGAACAACCATGACTTGCATAACCACCGGCAAAATGATGACGTTTCATAACCCCCGCAAAGCCTTTACCTTTAGTAATACCAGTGGCATCTACATAAGCACCTTCAACAAAACTACTCACTTTCAACTCTTGCCCAACAGTGAAATTACCAACCTCTTCTTTAGATAAAGTAAATTCCCATAAGCCCTCACCAGCTTCAACTTTAGCTTTAGTATAATGCCCCAACAAAGGCTTATTCAAACGAGACACTTTTTGTTCGCCTAACGTAACCTGAATTGCACAATAACCATCAGTCTCTAAATCTTTTATCTGCACAACCCTATTCGGCTGAACTTCAACAACCGTTACCGGAATACTAACTCCATCTTCGGTAAAAATACGTGTCATTCCACACTTTTTTCCAATTAAACCTAACGTCATTTCTTTCTCTCAATATTCTCTAATGACTAAACTACTAATCTACACTAATCTGTACATCTACACCAGCAGCCAAATCTAAACGCATCAACGCATCCACCGTTTTATCTGTAGGATACAAAATATCCAACAAACGTTTGTGAGTGATTAATTCGTATTGATCACGAGCATCTTTATCCCCATTCGGAGCAACACACACCGTTACACGCTCCACTCTATTCGGCAAAGGAATAGGCCCCTTAATTTGTGCTCCTGTACGTTTCGCAGTTTCAACAATTTCACAAGTAGCACGATCAATTAAATGATGATCAAATCCCCTTAAATTAATCCGAATTTTTTGTCCCTTCTTTACTAAATTAGCCATATATAAACACACTACTCAATAATTTTAGTAACAACCCCTGCGCCAACAGTATGGCCACCTTCTCTTATTGCAAACCTAACCCCTTCTTCCATTGCTATCGGAGATATCAAAGTCACTGTCATCTTTATATTATCCCCT
>JAZNNJ010000010.1:0-42376 GCA_045580225.1 Gammaproteobacteria bacterium
CTCACAGAACGACATGGCTACGATCCGACTTTGTACGTACTCTTAAAATTTTTGAAAACAACATTCTTTACTATTAAAGAAACAGGAGCATCTACAACGATACCTTCAGCATCATTGCCAGTTAAACTATATTGCCCACCATCAATAGTTAAATCTCTAGATACTGTACCTAACTTTTCCTTACTAATAATATCTCCATTAAATTTAACCTCACTGCAACAATTATTATTACAATTAATAACCGCTAGTAATTGATCACAATCATTAATATTACAATTTGGATTAATAGTAGCCCACCCCTTATCGATAACCATAAATATCATTACTAACAACAGTAGAAAAGTTCTTATTTCTGTAATCAACTTAAAACCTCTATAACTATTAAATGCTTTTACTTTAATTAAGACACTATAAAAAAACAAGCAAAAAATTACAAACTAATCAATAAACAATAAAGAACCAATTAAAAACATTATGTAAATATTAATTGACAAAAACTACGCCTTAAGATTAAATATAAGGAAATAAATCACTATTTTAGGATAATTATGAAGAAAAATATGTCTTTTGAGCACGAAAAAGAAATCACAACTGTTAATGATCTTGGTAGTTTAGAAAATCTGATTCAACGAGTTAAAATTGCTCAACAAAAGTTTTCCGTTCACACTCAAGAACAAATAAATAGCATTTTTAAAGCTGCAGCTACTGCTGCTAATAAAGCTAGAATTCCCCTAGCTAAAATGGCTTTTGAAGAAACCAAAATGGGTATTCTAGAAGATAAAATCATTAAAAACCATTTTGCTTCCGAATACATTTATAATAAGCACAAAAATACTAGAACTTGTGATGTTATTGAAATTGATAAAAATAATGGAATTAAAATTATAGCAGAACCATTGGGAATTATTGCCGGTATTATTCCAACTACTAATCCAACTTCTACTGCTATTTTTAAAGCATTAATAGCTCTAAAGACAAGAAATGCAATTATTTTTTCGCCGCATCCAAGAGCAAAAAATTCGACAATAGCCGCCGCTAAAATAGTATTAGAAGCAGCTATTTCTGCTGGAGCACCGGAAGATATCATCGGCTGGATAGATACTCCATCCATGGAGTTATCAAACGCCTTATTACATCATAAAGATATTGCTTGCATTTTAGCTACAGGTGGTCCTGGCATGGTTAAGGCTGCTTATTCTTCAGGAAAACCTGCTTTAGGAGTTGGTCCTGGTAATGTTCCAGCAATTATTGACGAAACCGCTGATATTAAAATGGCAGCGTCATCAGTTTTGTTATCTAAAACTTTCGATAATGGAATGATTTGCGCATCAGAACAAGCATTAGTTGTAGTTAAAGATATTTACGAAAAAATAAAAACAGAACTTGTGTATCGCGGTGCCTATTTGCTAAAAAAGGACGAAATCGAAAAAATCAATAAAATTATACTAACGAAAGAAGGCACTGTTAATCCTGAAATTGTCGGACAATCAGCTGAAATTATTGCAAAATTAGCTAATTTTGAAGTACCAACCGGCACAAAGGTACTTATTGGAGAAACAACAGAAGTATCTCTAGATAATCCACTATCTCATGAAAAATTGTCACCTATTTTAGCTTTATACCAAGCTGACAACTACGAAGCAGCTGTTGAAATAGCTCATCAATTAATTTTAATCGGAGGAGCAGGGCACTCGGCTGTATTATATACAAATGATCAAACCCAAAATAGGATAGATTATTTCGCAAAAAGAATTCCTGCTTGTCGATTACTAGTTAATTCACCTTCTTCACAAGGTGGAATTGGCGATTTATACAATTTTAAACTAGAGCCTTCATTAACCTTAGGTTGTGGATCTTGGGGAGGAAATTCTGTTAGTGGTAATGTAGGAGTTAAACATCTTTTAAACTATAAAACAGTTGCAGAAAGGAGAGAAAATATGTTGTGGTTTAGAGTTCCACCAAAAATTTATTTTAAACGCGGAGCAACCGAACTAGCTCTACGGGAATTAGAAGGCAAAAAAAAGGCATTTATTGTAACCGATGGTTATTTATTTAACTCAGGGATAATCAACAATGTCACCAATGTACTTAAAAGTATTGGAATAGATTATCAGGTATTTTTTGATGTAAAACCTGATCCAACTTTAGCAACTATTCACCAAGCATTAGAAGTAATTCGTCCTTACCAGCCAGATATTATTATCGCATTGGGAGGAGGCTCTCCAATGGATGCCGCTAAAATTATTTGGTTAATGTACGAACAACCGGAAATTAAATTCGAAGATATTTCTATGCGTTTTATGGATATTCGTAAACGTATTTGCAGAATTCCTGATTTAGGTAAAAAAGCATTTATGGTAGCAATTCCTACTACTTCCGGCACAGGAAGTGAAGTTACCCCCTTCGCGATCATTACAGATGAAAAAACGCATGTAAAATATGCCATTGCCGATTACGCATTGACACCTAATATGGCAATTATTGATCCTAATTTTGTAGATAATATGCCTAAAATGTTAACTGCTGCATCAGGCATTGACGCTTTAGTACATGCTATAGAAGCTTACACATCTACATTGGCTACTGACTTTACCAATACTGGAGCTTTAGAAGCTATTAAATTAGTCTTAAAATATTTACCGCGATCATACAACGATGGAGCAAATGATCCTAAAGCTAGAGAAGAAGTACATTATGCCGCTACTATTGCAGGCATGTCTTTCGCTAATGCTTTCTTAGGATTATGTCATTCTATGGCTCATAAACTGGGTGCACAATATAATATTCCTCATGGAATCGCTAATGCTTTATTGATAAATCAAATTATTAAATTTAATGCTTCGGAATGCCCTAAAAAGCAAGCGATTTTCCCACAATATAAATATCCTAATATTAAAGATAGATATGGCCAAATTGCTGATCATTTAGGATTAAGCGGAAAAGATAACGATGAAAAAATAAAAGCACTGCTAGATACTATTACTAAATTAAAACAAGAATTAAATCTTCCTGGATCTATTCAAGAATTCGGAGTTTCTGAAAAAGAATTCTTTGATAATTTAGATAATTTAGTCGAATTAGCTTTCGATGACCAATGTACAATTAGTAATCCTGCTTATCCTCTAATGAGTGAAATTAAGCAAATATACACAGATGCTTTTTATGGTACCGTATAAAAAACCAGTGAAAACTAAACTTAGATTGAGCGATAAAACAATTAATCGATTGACATTATATCGCTCTATCTTACTGGAGCATGAAAAAAAAGGATACGAATACCTTTCTAGTCCTAAAATTGCTGATCTACTAAAAATTGATAATTCTCAAATCAGAAAAGATATTCGTGGAATCTATGGAGCAGGAAAATGCAAAATTGGTTATAAGGTAAAAGAATTAAGAGCAGCAATTGAAACAAGCTTGGGTTTTAATAAAATAAAGCGAATATTTATTGTAGGAATTGGAAATTTAGGAACTGCTTTAGCAAAATATGGTAATTTTAAAGAATATGGTTTCGAGGTTACTGCACTTTTTGATAATGATCCAGTAAAAATTAATACTTTAGTTCAGAAAAAAAAAATATTTTCTTTAAGTAAACTACCTGAATTAAGTAAAAAATTAAAAGTAGAAACTGCTATTTTAACTGTATCCAGCCAACAAGCCCAGCAATGCGTAAATTTTCTAATTGAAGCGGGAATTAAATACATTTGGAGTTTTGCTCCGATAATTTTAAAAGCGCCAAATAACATACATATTCTAAACGAAAATTTAATTGGAAATTTGTTACAATTTTTTATTAGTAATAATACAAATATAGGTTAAAGTTATGCCAATCAGTAATATTTTAAACATAGCGTTACAACGCAATGCATCAGATATCCATTTTACTAGTGGTTTACAAACAACTATTAGAGTTGATGGCGAATTAATACCCCTAACTTCAGAGAAAATTTTTACTCAAGAAGAAATTTTAAATTTTTTAAAATTCATGATATCCGAAAAACAACTATCCTCATTTCGTAAAAAAGAAATATTCGAATGTGATTTTAGATTTGAACATCCCGAAGTAAAAGCTTCTTTTAGAGGTAATGTTTTTTATTCTAACAATGGTATTAGTATTTCTTTAAGGGTAATCAATATTACCCCTCCTTCCTTAGAGGATATTAAAGCACCCTTTCCATTGAAAGATGCTTGTTCATTACGCAATGGTTTGATATTAATTACTGGACCGACAGGTAGCGGAAAAAGTACTACTTTAGCAGCCATGATAAATTATATTAACTCTAATTTTAATAAACATATCATTACTATAGAAGACCCAATAGAATATATACACTCCCCAAAAAACTGTTTAATACACCAACGGCAAATTAGTGAACATACAAACAGTTTCAATGAAGCTCTACGTGCAACACTTCGAGAAGATCCCGATTATATTTTGGTAGGTGAGTTACGCGATCTAGAAACGATTCGTTTAGCTTTAACTGCTGCTGAAACAGGACATTTAGTTTTTGCAACTTTACACACTAATTCAGCCGCAGAAAGCATTGATAGAATAGTGGATGTGTTCCACGCAACCGAAAAAGAACTAATCCGTTCAATGTTAGCAAATAGCCTGCGCTTAATCGTCTCGCAAAACTTAATAAAAAAAATAGGAGGCGGTAGAATTGCTGCTATGGAAATTATGATTTGCAATACTGCTATAAAAAACTTAATAAGAGAAAATAAAATTTTTCAAATACCTTCTGCTATACAAATGGGTAAAATTATAGGAATGCAAACAATGGATGATTGTATAAAAAATTTGGCAGCGAAACAAATTATCGACAACAAATACACAAAAAATTTACTATGAGCCATCTCTTTCCTTTGCCAATTACAACCGAACGCTTAGTTATTTCTAAAGCACAAGCAAATAATGGTAATGTTTGTAAATATCTGCATGCAGTGAGAAATTCATTAACTGAATTAAAACCTTGGGTAATATGGGCTCACGGAATTTTTAATGATGAATCTGCGGAAAATTATTTATTTAACTGCGAACGTAATTGGATATATAAAACTAATAATGATATCGGTTTAGTCTTATGGATCGAAAATACAAATGGAAATTTTATAGGTAACATAATTATTTGGAATATAAATTGGCAAATTCCTAAATTTGAATTAGGCTACTGGGTAAATCAATTACATAGTAGAAATGGTTATATTAGTGAAGCAGTAAACGCAACAACTAGATATTTAATTAAACAATTAAACGCTGCAAGAATAGAAATTCGCACGGAAAAAAACAATACACGTTCATCAAAAGTCGCTAAACGTGTTGGTTTTAAATATGAAGGCTGTTTAAAAAATGCTGCACGCAATGTACAAAATGGAGAATTAGCTGATGTAGAAATTTTTGGATGCACTTCTATAAAACAATTACTCCCTTTAAATGTTAAATGGTAAATGAATTTATACTTGCGAAGTTACTTTTTTAACTCGTTTACTTTTATATTTCCTGTTATTAACTTTTCTAATAACAGCACCATTATAAAAAAATTTTACGATGGAACATTTATTAGGACAATTTAATTTCGATCTAACGTTACTTAAATAATATTCTATCGTTCGATATGAAATATTCAAAATACTGGCACTCACTTTCATGCTATATCCAGCTAGCAACAAATCAATACACTGCTTTTCCCGAACACTAATATGATATCGGATATTATCTTTAACTACCCAATAACCAGTTTTCCATCTAATTTTTTTCTTTGCTTGTTGTTCCACGCTAAAATCCTTCAAATTACCATGCTTTAAAATTAGCAAGCAGTAATCTTCACAACAATACCCATTCGTAATTTTAACCAAATTATTAATATTAAAATAATTCTTTATGAAATATTAAACCTACGTAACTAAATTATACTTGTTCAAATACTTCAATTATGTTAATTTTTTCTTAGAGTTTATTAGGTTTTCATTATGTTACAGGGAAAAAATAAATTATTTTTTATTTGTTTAGTAACTGGATTACTCACCACTATTTGTTGGTGGGTTATTGCCCAAAATCCTACCCGTTTACTAGAATTTTTTACCCAACAATTTTATGATAGTCAGTTACGCAACTATCCTATTGATCCTCATCCCGAAAAAATTCTAATTATTAATATAGATGAGGCAAGTTTAAAAGAATTTGGTCAATGGCCGTGGCCACGTATTTACTTTGCAGAAATCCACCGTAAACTGTTAGCACATAATCCTAAAGCAATAGTTTATCCATGGGTAATGTCTGATCAAGATCGCAGTTCACCTACTTTAGTTATTAAAACTTTAAATCTAGAAAATATTACTTCCATCTTAACCGATTATGACCATCTATTTGCAGAAGCTATTGACGGTTCTCCAACTATCTTAGGTTGTTTACTTTTAAATAATGAAAATGAAAGAGGAAGGGACTTAGCTTTTATTCCTCAAGCGTCATATTTGACAATTAAAGAAAAATACCATGATGATCATCGTAAATTTAAAGCTGAAGGCATATGGTGGGACGATAATAATTTAAAAAATTACGCGTCCAAGCAAATTAAAAATAAAGAAAAAACCAATCACCACTTCAAAGCAATTCTACCTCCTTTAGACTTATTTTCTCGGAAAGCAACAATTAGTTTTTCCAATTTAATAAAAGACAATGATGGCAAAATTAGAAGAGCATGCTTAATTCACCGTCAAAATGATAATTTAATAACTCATTTTACTTTAAGAAGTTTATTAATGGAGCAAGGTATCTCAGAAATAACCTTAATCAAAGATCAACAAGAAAATTTTGTATCTATCGAAAATCCAGAAAAAAAACTTCACCTTCCCGTATCCAAAGATGGCACTATCTTCATTCACTTTCATCATTGTAAATATCGCTATCCAGAAATTTCCGCTAAAGATCTACTAACGGATTCTTTTGATGAAAATCTAATTGAAAATAGAGTAGTTTTTATTGGTACATCCAGCGTGCAATTAAACGAATTAGCCAATACCCCTTTAGGAAAAGATATACCAATCATCGAAATAAATGCAGCAATAATTGATAATTTATTTAATCGCAGTTATATCATTACTCCAGCTTACTTACATCACAAACAAATACATGCAATTACTGTAACAGGATTAACTATTACTATAATTAGTAGCATATTTCCGTTGACTGCCGTATTTTTAACTATTTGTTTATCAATTATCACCCTAATAATTTCCAGTTATTGTTTCAGTATTGGTCTATTTTTCAATCCATTGTTTATTATTGGTACGATGGTATCTATCATTTTTTGTCTGTTTATTGTCCGTTCGTTATTAGCATCAAAAAAACGTGAAATTTTAAGAGAAGCATTTAACAGATATCTATCACCAAAAATGGTGGAACAAATCGAAGAGGGAAGCTTCAACATTTTTACTGGCCAAAGTAAAGAAGTTACTTTAATGTTCGCTGATATTCGAGATTTTACGAGTTTATCTGAAAAATTAAGCCCTGAACAAATAGTAAATTTATTAAATCAGTATTTTACTCCCATGACAGCTTGTGTAAAAAAGCACGGTGGAACTGTAGATAAACTAATTGGGGATGCTTTAATGGCTTTTTGGAATGCTCCCATAAGTATAACTAACCACGCCCAAAGAGCAGTTGAAACTGCTTTAGATATGCAAAAAAAATTACAACGTTTAAACCAAAAATTAATAAATGAATTTAATATCAAACTAAAAATTGGCATTGGTATTCATACCGGAAAAGTTTATGTGGGGAATATGGGCTCCAATGATTTCTTAGATTATACTTGTATCGGAGATAACGTTAATCTTACTTCTAGAGTAGAAAATTTATGTAAATACTATGATTTTCCAATTTTAATTACATT
Organism: Gammaproteobacteria bacterium; assembly: GCA_045580225.1. Lineage (GTDB taxonomy): Bacteria > Pseudomonadota > Gammaproteobacteria > UBA9339 > UBA9339 > CAUUCF01. The sequence continues at coordinate 7,893 of JAZNNJ010000010.1, forward strand.
AAATACAGCACAACAATGTAAATTGAAACACTTTATTTTTAGAACTTTAGACCAAATCCAAGTTAAAGGTAAATCCCAACCTATAGTAATACAAGCGGTATTAACAAGCAAAGAATTTAAAAATCGTTATGAAGAATTTACCCAAGTGGATCGTGCAGTTGAACTATACAAAAAGGGTAAATTTAAAGAAGCAATCTTAGCTTTTGAAAAAATAAAATCTAAATTTCCTAAAGCTGAAAGTGGTTGTAGTTTATATATTAATCGTTGCCAAAAACTACTATTAATTAATTTAAAAGAATGGAATGGTATTTGGAAATTTAAAGACAAATAATTTTTAATTATAAAATTTAAGAGGGTTTATGAAAAGATATTTTTTACTATTTTTAATAACATTTTTCGCTTGCGATATAATTCTAGCTGCATCAAAACCCAAATTTATCCTATCCGGTGATATTGGAGGTACTAACGCTAGACTAAGACTAACTAAAATTACTGAAAATAAAGACAAAGTTATCTTATCCGAAAATATTTATTTGGTAAACAACTACCCAAATTTTAATAAACTAATTTCAGAATTCGTAAATCAAACAATAGGTAACCAACCAATATCAGGAATTTGCTTGGCAGTAGCAGGTCCAATCACTAATCAAAAAGTAAAATTAACCAATTCCCCTTGGTATATAGATACCCAAGAATTAAGTACTATTTTTAATTTGAAAACAAATAAAATAAAAATAATTAATGATTTTACTGGAGTGGGATATGGCATAGATAATCTACCTCCAAATAAAATCATAACTTTACAAAAAGGCAACAAAATAGAAAATAGCGTAAGAGTATTTATGGGATCAGGCACTGGATTAGGAGTAGGTTATGCTTATTTTAACACAAAGAATTACATTGTACATCCTTGCGAAGGTGGTCATACTAGTTTTGCACCTAATAACGAATTACAATTCAATTTACGTAATTATTTAATTAAAAAATATCCGGAAACTGATGATATTTCTGTTGAATATTTACTTAGCGGACAAGGTATATGTGATATTTATGAATATTTATCAAAAAATAATTCGACACACACTCAAGAAAATGATTTATTGCAAACAATTTTAAAAAGTACTCCTAAAAAAGATAAAGCAAAAATTATTGTTAAATTTGCTTTAGATCATCATGAACATTTATTATCTAATGAAGTTTTAAAATGTTTTACACAAATTTTAGCTTCAAAAACATCGGATGTAATTTTATCATATTTCCCCCAAGATGGAATATATCTAGTAGGTGGCATCATAAATACAATTCTAAAATCTGATAAATACCAAAAAATTTTCCTAGAAACCTTATTAAAAAAGGATAAAATATCTTATCTTATACCAAATTTTCCAATCTATTTAGTTGATCACAATATGATTGGTTTAGATGGAGCAGAAAATTTTGCAATGCAAATTTAATAATATTTTATTAATGGTATTGATCAGCAATTTAACTTAAATCTAAAAAAGATGAAGTATATTTGTGTTATGCAATTATAAATATTACTAAAATATTAATTGCCTGATTAACAAATATCTGTTAACTTAAGATGTAATTTTGGAGGAGGTAAAAATGAGGAATTCAAAAAATTACCGTGAATTTCTTAAATATTTAATTAGTGAACAGTGCGCAAATGATTTACAAACTGATTTGCAAGAAAACCAAGAAGTTAATAATCAAAAAAAATTACCAATTTAAGTCATTATGAAACAAGATTTAAAAGAAATTACTTCTAATACTTTTCAACATTATCTAAAAAAGATTAGCTTTTATCCTGTGCTTAGTAGTGAGGAAGAACAACAATTAGCTATTCAAATCCAAAATGGTAGTTTAACTGCTAAAAAGGAGTTAGTAGAAAAAAATTTGCGTTTAGTTATTTGTGTTATCAAAAAATATCGTAGGTATTATGGCGATGATTTTTTAGACTTGATTGAAGAAGGTAATATTGGCCTGATAAAAGCAGCAGAAAAATTTGATCCAACCTTGGGTTTCCGTTTTTCAACCTATGCAATCTGGTGGATAAAACAAGCAGTCGAAACCACTATTCGTAATAAAGAATTAATAAAAATCCCTGATAATTTGCGTGCCGAATTAAAAAATTATTCAAAACAAATTAGTGATTTTAAAAGTAGGACAGGACGTTCACCTTTAGTATCTGAAATGATGAAAATTACAAGTAAATCTCGTGAAAAGATAATAGAATTGAACAATTATTTAAAAATAGAGACTTTATCTTTAGACGTAGAAATTGAATCAGGAAATAAAGAACATTTTATCGATAATTTGATTGATAACAACCATAAAGAACCAACTGAAGAAATTCACTTAGATTATTTAATTATGATAATTGATCAATGGTTAGATACATTACAACCTGAACAAAGTGAAGTAATTGCTAGACATTTCGGTTTAAAGAATTATCCTAAAAGTAATTTGGGAGAAATTAGCAAAATTATGAACTTGCCTGTAACAAAGGTAAAAAAATTACAGGAAGCTGGTTTAAAAAAGTTACGGAAATTAGCTCTTGATAACGATATGATAGATGTATTTGAATAAAGAATTAGGTTTATATTTACATTTCCCGTGGTGTATTAAGAAATGTCCATATTGTGATTTTAATTCTTACTCCATCAGATCTTGGTCAGTAGAGCATTATCTAACCTCAACAGAACAAGAAATTGACTATTGGGCTACGAGAATAGAAAAATCTACATTTAAAAGTATATATTTTGGCGGAGGAACTCCAACCCTTTTAAAACCTAAATTAATTAATTTAATTTTAGAAAAGTTATGTAAATACTTTAACTTTAATCAAAATATTGAAATTAGCATAGAAGGAAATCCAGCAACTTTTACTAGATCAGAATTGCAAACCTACCATAATTTAGGAATTAACCGCTTTTCAATAGGCATCCAAACATTTAATGAAGAAAAGCTAAAGATATTAAAACGTCTAAATACTGTATCATCAGGGAAAGCAGCTATAGAAAAAGTACAATCAATTTTTAATAATTTCAACATTGATTTAATGTATGGATTACCGAATCAAACAGTATCTGAAGCATTAGAAGATTTAAAACAAGCGCTACAATTTCATCCCGCTCACCTATCTTGGTATCAATTAACTTTAAAAAATAACAGTTCCTTAACTGGCATTTTACCAACAGAGGAAACAATAGAGCAAATAGAACAAGAAGGTAAACAATTCCTTACATTAAATAACATGAAACAATATGAAATTTCTGCTTATTCTAAGAAAGGTAAAGAATGTAAACATAACCTAAATTATTGGCAATATGGAGATTATTTAGCTTTGGGAGCAGGAAGTCATGGGAAACTAACTAAATTAGACGGTATATGGCGTTATTCGTATTTTAAAAACCCTCAAAAAATAGGTTATCGATCTAAAAAATTAAAAAAGAAAGAAATTATTTTAGAATTCTTTTTGAATCGTTTTCGATTAACTAAGCCAATACCTATTCAAGAGTTTATCGATCAAACTAGGTTGTCTTTTAAAGATATTCAGAGTAAATTAATGAAAGCAGAAGAAAATGGTTTTATTAATTTAAATAAAAAAAGAATATCATTAACTCAACTTGGCAAAAATTATCTTGATGATTTATTATTATTATTTATATAGAATTTATGAATGATGTATTAGCTTTATTAGGTATTGAACGTTGGCAATTGAGAAATCCCAATTCATGGGAAAATTTACAAAATTCTTTAAAAAAATGTCAACTTTGTGCTTTAGCTAAAACCAGAAACAATTTAGTTCTAGGTGAAGGCAATCTAAATCCAGATGTTGTTTTTATTGGCGAAGCCCCCGGAGAACAAGAAGATCTACAAGGTAGACCTTTTGTAGGAAAAGCTGGACAATTATTAGATCAAATGTTAAAAGCTATCCAATTAACTAGAAAAAATATTTATATCGCTAACATTTTAAAATGTCGACCTCCTAATAATCGCAATCCATTTCCTGCAGAAATAAAAAATTGTACTGTTTATTTACAACAACAGCTATTATTACTAAAACCTAAATGCCTAGTAGCAGTCGGAAAAATCTCCGCTAATTACCTACTACAAACCAACGCTCCAATGAGTGAATTAAGAGGTAATTGGTTTAATTATCAACTAGGAGAACAAATTATCCCATTATTCGTAATTTACCACCCAGCGTATTTACTACGTTCGCCGCGTGATAAAAAAATAGCTTATGAAGATTTATTACAATTATCAAAAAGAATAAACACTCTCCAAATTTACTAATCTACACTAGTATCTGATTACTATGTTTCAAACTCGCTTTAATCATATTATCTAAGTTGCCATCCAAAATAGAAACAGGATTACGCGATTCTAAACCAGTACGTAAATCTTTTACTCTTGAATCATCTAAAATATAAGATCTAATCTGGCTTCCCCAAGAAATATCTAACTTAGCAGCTTCTATACTGTCTTTTTCGGCTTGTTTTTTACGTAACTCCAACTCATACAACTTAGCTTTCAATTGTTTCATAGCCTGATTCCGATTTTGCAATTGCGAACGCTCACTTTGACATTGAATAATTAAACCAGAAGGTAAATGCTTAATACGTACTGCTGAATCCGTTTTATTAACATGTTGCCCACCGGCTCCTTGAGCACGATAAGTATCAATTCTTAAATCATTAGGATTAATCTCTATTTCAATATTTTCATCTACATCAGGGTACACAAAAACTGAAGCAAAAGAAGTGTGCCGTTTATGATTAGCATCAAACGGAGACTTACGAACTAAACGATGTACACCAGTTTCAGTCTTTAACCATCCGTATGCAAAATTGCCACTGATTTTCAACGTTGCACTTTTAATACCTGCTGTATCACCATCCGATAACTCTAAAATCTGCACCTCAAAATTATGCAAATGACCGAATTTAAGATACATTCTTAGTAACATTTCTGCCCAGTCTTGAGCTTCGGTTCCTCCTGAACCACTTTGGATATCTAAATAAGCATCATTACGATCTAATGAGTAAATAAAAAGCTTTTGAAACTCTAGAACTTGATATTGCTTTATTAACTGACAAACTTTATTATTTAATTCATTTAAAAGTTCACTATCCTCTTCCAGTAAAAGCAATTCCAATAACTCTTGTTGTTCATAAAGTTCTTTAGTTAATAACTCCAACGGTTCCAAAACTTGCACTAACCTAACTTGCTCCTTAGCTAAAACTTGATGCTTCGTTAAATCTTGCCATACCGCTGGATCCTGCAATAAAGCTTTAATTTCTTCTAAACGCTGTTTTTTACCTTCATAGTCAAAGATAACCTCGGAGGCTCGCTACTCCAGCAATTAACTCCGCCAATCGATTACCTAAAAGACTAATATCAATCATAACTTACTCAATAATTTAGTATTTACATCAAAAAAACAAGAAAGCTCCCTACGGAGCCTTCTTGCTAAAAGAATGACATTACATCATACCCATGTCACCCATGCCGCCCATGCCACCAGGAGCACCATGGCCACCACAACATTCCTCTTTCTTGCTTGGTAACTCAGTAATCATACATTCAGTAGTTAACATCAATCCAGCAATGGAAGCTGCATTCTGTAAAGCTGTTCTAGTCACTTTAGTCGGATCTAATATACCCATTGCAACTAAATCCCCAAATTCACCTGTAGCAGCATTGTACCCAAAATTACCTTGACCTTCGGCAACTTTATTAACGACAACAGAAGCCTCATCACCGCAATTGTTTACAATTTGTCTTAATGGAGCTTCCATGGCTTTACGAACGATATTAATACCAGAATCTTGGTCACAATTATTACCCCTAATTCCTGATAATTTAGCCAATGCACGAATTAAGGCAACTCCACCACCAGGCACAACACCTTCTTCTACTGCTGCTCTAGTTGCGTGTAAAGCATCTTCAACTCGAGCTTTTTTCTCTTTCATTTCTACTTCAGTAGCAGCACCAACTTTAATTACAGCAACCCCTCCAGCCAATTTAGCTAAGCGTTCCTGTAATTTTTCTTTATCATAATCAGAAGTAGCACTAGCAATTTCATTACGAATCTGCTGAATACGAGAAGAAATATCTTCTTTAGTACCTTTACCATCGATAATAGTGGAATTATCTTTAGTTACAATAACCCGCTTAGCTTGCCCTAAGTCTTCTAAAGTAGCACCTTCTAAATTCAATCCTACTTCCTCTGAAATTACACGAGCATTAGTCAAAATAGCAATATCTTGTAACATAGCCTTCCTTCTGTCACCAAACCCAGGAGCTTTAACTGCCACAACCTTAACAATACCACGCATATTGTTTACTACTAAAGTAGCTAAAGCTTCACCTTCAACATCTTCTGCAATGATAAATAAAGGTTTACCTGCCTTAGCAATACCCTCTAATAAAGGTAACATTTCTCTGATATTAGAAATCTTTTTATCAACGATTAAAATGTAAGGATTCTGTAACTCCGCACTCATCGACTGTTGATCATTAATGAAATAAGGAGATAAATAACCTCGATCAAATTGCATACCTTCTACAATTTCCAACTCGTTATCTAAACCAGAACCATCTTCTACTGTAATAACTCCTTCTTTACCAACTTTTTCCATGGCGCTAGCAATAATTGTGCCAATTGCAGTATCTGCATTTGCAGAAATAGTACCTACTTGTGCAATTGATTTTTCATCACTGCAAGGTTTAGACATAGCTGCTAACTCCTCAACTACTGTTTTTACAGCCAAATCCATACCACGCTTTAAATCCATAGGATTCATACCGGCAGCCACTGCTTTGATACCTTCAGTTAACATACCCCTAGCTAACACTGTAGCAGTAGTAGTACCATCTCCTGCGATATCAGAAGTTTTAGAGGCAACTTCCTTAACAATTTGCGCCCCCATATTCATAAATTTATCTTTTAATTCTACTTCTTTCGCTACAGAAACACCATCTTTAGTAATAGTAGGTGCACCATAAGATTTATCCAAAACTACGTTACGTCCTTTAGGGCCCAAAGTTACTGCTACAGCATCGGCTAATAAATTAACCCCTTCAAGCATTGACTGTCTAGCTTCACCACCAAATTTTAAATCTTTAGCTGTCATAAATTACCCTCTACTTAATAATTGCTAAAATATCTTCCTCTTTCATTACCACGTATTCTTCGCCGTCAAATTTAAATTCCGTTCCACTATAACGACTAAATAAAACTGTATCACCTTCTTTTACTGTCATCGGACGAATTGTACCATCTTTTAATGTCTTACCAGGACCAACAAAACATACCTTACCTTGGGTTGGTTTTTCACTATTGGCTGTACTCGGTATTACAATTCCTCCGGCTGTCGTTTTTTCATCATCTCTTTTGATCACAACACGATCATTTAATGGATAAATAAATGCCATTTTTACCTCTTAAATAAATTCTAACATTTTTTAAATATGATCTTTTTAAATTTTTTCAAGAGCATTCAATTAATTCTTCTAAAATTTTTTTAAAATTAACTACCGGAGTATCCAAAAAATTTCTTTTTATTTGCTGAAAAACCTTAACTTGCTTTTGACGCTCCTCCGAACTTTGTAACAATTTTAATAAAGTATCTGATAAATTTTGTGGAGAAATTTGATCTTGCAGAAATTCCGGAGCTACTTGATATCCAGCTAAAATATTACACAGGCCTACGTTGGGTATTTTAAGAAATTTCCTAGCCAATTGGTATTCCCACCATTTACCTCGATAAATTATAACTAATGGTTTTTCAGATAAAGCAATTTCCAAAGTAGCAGTACCAGAAGCGGCTAAAACAACATCTGATACAGTAATCACATCATAAGAATTTTCTAAAACAATAATTTTCAAATCTGGATACTTACTCAAAAAGCCATCAATAATTTCCTTTTCAATAGAAATAGCCTTAGACAATACTAATTGTATTTCTATTCTTTTAGATAAAAATCTAGCCGTATCCAACATATCTAACATCAAATACTTAATTTCGCTAATCCTGCTACCTGGAAATAAGCCCAGGGTCACTACCTTCGGATTGAGATTTAATTTACTATGCAAACTTTCGAGAGAAAGATGCTGTTCAATCCTTTTTAACAAAACATTACCTACATAATTTACATTGATTCCACGCTGACGATAATATTCAACCTCAAAAGGATAAATAACTGCCATACTATCTACATATCGCCTTATAAGCTCAATTCTTTTCGGGCGCCATGCCCAAATAGTAGGACTAATAAAATATAGTACTTTACACCCCGCTTCTTTAGCTACTTTAGCTAAACGTAAATTAAAGTCCGGATAATCAACCAAAACAACAATAGGACGCATCTCTTTAATAAAAGTTTTCAGGCGCCTCCATGCAAAATAAATTTCTTTGACACTTTTTAGCAAATCATTTATTCCCATCACATGCAATTTTTTTGTGTCAACTAATAAATTAACTCCTGCATTAGCTAAATTCTCTCCTCCCATACCGTAGAGAGCAAAACTAAATGCTTGCACCTGCTTAATTAGTTCTAAAGCATGTAACTCCCCAGAAATCTCACCTGTAACAATCAATAAAGGAGGCAAATTTTGATTCTTATTTAACATATTAAAATATCAATCCTAATTATAACAACACATAAAAAATACAACATCAGAAACTCACAACAAGTTTCTTTTTATTAACTAAATACTTGTTTACAATTCCTGCTCATCTACAACTTTCTAACAATGAAACGCTATCAACACAAAAACTTACTCTTTATAAGCATTTTAAACTACCTAATCATACGAAGATGTTGTTCACTATATCAATACCGTTAATCTATCACATAATCTAATTAAAGTACCACCTTATCCCTCCCATCATACCAGTACATCCGGCTCTACCATGCTTTGGAAATAAATGAAAGCAACTACAACGATGATAGTAACGAAAGATAAACTCTAATTTAGGATACTTAGGCATGGCTAACCCTAAATCAATCACTAAATAATTCAATAAATGATTATACTCTTTAGCAGAAATTTCCAAATCATCACGATCAGTAGAAATCACTTTAGTATCATAAGACAAACCTTCACCAACTCCTAATGAAGTAATTAAATATTTACGCCAAGGAAATCGATCAAACTTTCCAATAATATACAAATTAAATTCATTCGTATGCTCTCTAAACTTCCAACTGTTCCTGAAAGTATAATTACCCGCTAGCTGCATTGAATTCAATATTGGACTAAATAAATTGGTCAAGATATGATCTTTAGAAAAAGTATAAGCAATTTCTCCAGTATAAACCACTTCTCCACCATCTCGCCAATTGCAATTCAGAACTACTTTATACCAACTATCTAAAGCAGTAACACCACTACCCAACATCACAGAAAATTTTCCAAGACGTTGTTTTTCTCCACTATCTTGCCCAGCAAAAACCAAATTAAAAAACACTAGATTAAAAAATAAAATTAAATACAACAAATACTTAAATATTTTCATCTTCTTATTACTCTATCTTCTAAAAAATCTTTAATTACGGATGGTTTACCTGTACCTCCGGTATTTCCCAACCAGCAACCATCAACACTCTTTAAAATTTCTTGATCTATTTCTTTAAATTCTACAGGAGCAGGATTACTCGTTAAATTAGCACTCGTCGAAACTAATGCTTTATTCCAATAAGGTTGTAATGACTTCATAAACGGATGCTGACACCGTCGTATAGCAACTTTTTCATAGTTACCTTTTATCCATTTAGGAACTAATTCTGTTGCCGGTAACAACCATGTAATAGCAGGATACGCCGTTAAACGTGAATAAATATCTTTTATCGGTAATTTAACTAGCGAAGTCGCCATATCCCAATTTTCCACAATTAAAATTAATCCTTTATCCAAACTACGTCCTTTTATAAAACATAACCGCTTTACCGCATCTAAATCAAATGGATTACAACCTATCCCCCATACTCCTTCTGTGGGATAAAGTAAAACTTTACCTTTTTCCAGTAAAAAACCCGCTTCCTTACTAGAAACAATCTTTAACATCTTATTTTCCGATACAAAATTTATTAAAAATTTGATCCAATAAATTATCGACAACCACTTCACCAGTAATAGTCATCAATTGCTTATGGGCTATAAATAATTCGTCAGCTATGACATCTAAAGGCATATCTTCCTTTATTTCACTAATGATATTTTTAGCTTCGTTTAACGCTTCCACATGTCTCTGTCTAGCGCTATATATATCGGCAACCTCATTTGTTTGTTGACTTAACACTTCAAATAAAAAATTCGTTCCTAAACGCTCTTTTATCGACAAATAGATATTTATCACTCCCTGTTCTTCAAACATCTTAGGAGCGTAATTTAATAAATCAATCTTATTAAAAATTACTACTTTCTTAGCTTGTTTTGGAAATTCTGGTAACTCCGTAACGGGCTGATTAATATCTTGCAAATAAAAAACAACATCTGCCACATTTAATATTTCCTTTGCACGTTTAATTCCTTCTTGTTCAACAAAATCATTGGTTTCCCTTAATCCAGCCGTATCTATCAAATGAACTAATGTTCCTTTAACATAAATAGTTTCTCTAAGTAAATCGCGAGTCGTTCCGGGATAACTGGTAACAATAGCACGATTCTCACCACATAAATAATTAAATAAACTAGATTTACCAACATTAGGTTTTCCCATAATAACAACATTAAGCCCTGATCGATTCAATACTCCTTGTTTAGCATTGCTTACTACTTGCGATAACTGTAAAAATAACTGCTCTTTAGATTTTTTTAAATCAAGCTTCAAACTCTGAATTTCTGATTCTTCAGAAAAATCCAAACTAGCCTCAACCAAACTCCTAATTTGTAAAAATTGTTCAGATAAATTCTTAATCACTTCTGAAAATTCTCCACGTAAAGAACGCAAAGCTCCTTTAACTGCATTAATATTTTCTGCATGAATTAAATCAGCTATTGACTCTGCTTGGACTAAATCAATTTTACCGTTTAAAAAAGCTCTACGAGAAAATTCTCCCGGTTCTGCTAAACGGATTCCTTCCCATGATAACAAAGCATCCAAAATCCTTTCAATTACTAATAGCCCTCCATGACCCTGTAATTCTAAAACATGCTCGCCCGTAAAAGAATGAGGCGCCGAAAAATACAAAGCCACCCCACAATCCAAAATTTGGCGATTTTTATCATAAAAATTACCCACATAAGCAACTCCAGGAGCCAATTTCTTGCCAATTACTCCTTGCATCAACGATGGTACTTTTTCACCAGAAATTCTTACAATTCCAATGCCACCCATCCCTGGAGGAGTTGCTCTAGCAATAATTGTATCACTCATATCCTCTATCTTCGCCTAATTTTCTCTTCTAAAGCCGTACGTTTTTCTTGCTCAATTTTACGGTTAATATACCATTGTTGAGTAATCGATAATAAATTATTAACTACCCAATACAAAACTAAACCCGATGGAAACTTAATAAACAAAGCTGTAAAAAATACTGGCATCAACATCATAACTTTTGCTTGAGCTGGATCAGAAGAAGTCGGAGAAAGTCTTTGTTGCAAAAACATTGTTGCTCCCATAATAATTGGCAAGATATAATACGGATCCTGAACCGACAAATCCTGAATCCACCCCAAAAAAGGAGCTTGTCTCAATTCTACTGCGCCAATTAAAACATAATATAATGCAATAAAAAAAGGAATCTGAATTAACATTGGCAAACAACCACCAAAATTCAATGGATTCATCCCTTCTTTTTTATATAAATCCATCATTGCTTGCTGCATCTTTAATTTATCATCACCATACCTAGATTTTATTTCTTCCATTTTAGGCATTATTTCTTTCATTTTGGCCATAGCACGGCAACTACTTTCAGATAACTTATAAAACACTAATTTTATCAAAATAGTAACCAAAATGATCGCCACTCCCCAATTTTTAACCAAAATATGACACACAGTTAACAATTTAAATAAACCTATCGATATAATCCATAACCATCCATAATCCGCTGTTCTATCTAAACCTTTAGCCAAATTAGCTAGATTTTTAGTTAACTCTGGACCAGTATAAAAAGTTAATGAAGTTTCATAACTATCACCGGATTTCAACGTAATTAATTCACTATGTAAACCAATCGTATATTCACGATCTTTAGCTAATCCATAATAATGATATTTTTCTTGATTATCAGGGATCCAAACATTTATAAAATAACGCTGTTGCATTGCCAACCATCCTCCTTGGATTTCGCGTAATCTCCCCCCATTCTTACTGATTTTCTCTAATTGACTAAACGAAATTTTTTCGTAAGGTTTCTCTGCGCTAGAAATAGCAGCACCAGTATAAGTATTAAAACTAAATAAACCTTTCGATACTTGAGGAACTACCCTTTCAATTTCAGCATAAAATTTTCCTTGCCAAATACCATTTGTATTATTTATTACTTGGTTAGATATTGAAAAATCATAATGTCCCTTTTTAAAGACGAAAGTCCTTAAAAATTCCACGCCTGAATTTGACACACCTTTTAACCTTACCTCTAAAGTGTCACCAGTTAAATCATAAGTTTCTTGATCTGAAGTATAATTAACTGTTTCATAAGATGATTTCTGATCCGCATTAACAACATCCAAAAAACCACTACGCGCTAGATATTCCTCACTAGTCTGTTGACTTAATAGCTTAACTAAAGTTTTGTCTTTTAAACTTACCGAATAATTCTTTAAAACAGATTCAACAATAGATCCACCATTCAGATCTATTGTCAACTCAAATAAATCTGTATTTACCTTAATTACTTTAGGATGGTTAGCAACCAATTTTGGCAATGTACCAAACTTATTAGTTAAACTATCATGGTTTTGAACATCTGCAGCTAAAGACACCGCAGCATCTTCAGATTTTGCATAATGCTCTTTCTGCCATGATGTCCAAAGTGAACATATTAACATTCCTAATAACAAATAAAGCCAAAATCTTTTATCTCTCATCTCGATTTTCCTCTTTTAATTCTGGTACCATATCAAACCAGTCACCCTTGTAACCAGGATGACATTTACTTAATCGTTTAAAACCTAAACAAATACCCTTAAATATCCCAAAGCGATCTATAGCTAAAATAAAATATTCTGAACAAGTGGGAATAAAACGGCATTGTCCTTTAAAAGAAGGACTAATTTTTTGATATATTTTAATTACTTGTAGCAACCAATAACGCATAAGCATCTAATAACTGCCCCAACATTAGCCTCCATTCCCGTTTCTGATTTCTTTTAAAAGGACTATGTACCTTGATCAAAATATCAATCCCGCACTGTTTTACCTTATGCTCACGAAAAACATCCCGAATTAAGCGCTTTAAACAATTACGATCACTTGATAATTTCACCCATTTTTTAGGCACACACCAACCAATTCGTCCATACCCACACGAATTAAACTTCCAAAAACTTTTCAAATAAAGATTACTTACCCCTAATATCCCGCAAAACTTCCTGTGCAGAAGCAAACGATTACTAAAGGTAAAAATATTACGCACTTAATCGTTTACGCCCTTTAGCGCGTCGTCGCTTTAAAACCAAACGACCATTTTTAGTCGCCATCCTAGCACGAAAACCGTGAACTCGTGCTCTTTTTATTAAACTCGGTTGAAACGTTCTTTTCATATAAAACACCTAATAAATCTGAAAGCAAATTAACATGCACTTACCAACTTGTCAACTGATGTTATTCTTAAACAATCAAGCAATAGAACAATAAAGATCCATAGCTCTACGTACCGTTTGATCCAAATTATAATAACGATAATCACCCAATCTCCCTAAAAAATAAATATTGGGTAAGCTACTAACTTTATCTAGATAATTTTGATACAATCGATGATTATCAGAGCTAACAATCGGATAGTAACGTTCATTTTTACCTATCTCAAAAGCAGTAGAATACTCTTTAGCTATAATAGTAACCGATGATCTATTTTGTAGATAATATTTATACTCATGAATTCTAGTAAAATCATAATTATTAGGATAATTAATAACCGCATTTTCTTGATAAAACTCTATAGGATGAGTCTCCCACTTGAAACTTAAACTACGATAAGGCAACTTGCCTAATTGATAATCAAAAAATTCGTCAATAGAACCCGTGTAAAAAATCCTATCAAACCATTGTTGCTTCATTTGATCATAGGAACAATTTAAATTAATATGAATCTTAGGATGGTTTAACATGTTTTTTATCAAGTTTGTAAAACCATTTAAAGGAATCCCTTGATATTTATCATAAAAATAACGCGGATCTCTGCTTAAATAAACTGGAACCCTTGCCATTACCGATTTGTCCAGCTGTTCTGGTCCTATCCCCCACTGCTTACGAGAATAGTTTAAAAATACTTGCTGGAAAATATAATCTGATAAAAATTTTAACTCCGGAATATTTAACTTCTGAAACTCCGAAATGGATACTTTAGTTTGATAAACAAAATTATCTAGCAATAAAACTTCTAATTTTTTAGCTAATCCTTCTGGAAATACCTGATACAAAGAATCGAAGTTAAAAGGAATATTTATCGTTTTGCCTTCAATTAAGCCTAAAACCCGATGTTGGTAAGTATTAAAATCGGAAAAACGCTCTAAAAAACTCCAAACCTCTTGATCATCTGTATGAAAAATATGTGAACCATACTGCTGTACCATGATACCATTTTTATCAAAGTAATCATAACTATTACCAGCAATATGACTTCTACGATCGATAACTAAAACTTCTTCATTGCTATTTTCTGCCAATAAACGCGCAATAGTCGCACCTGAAAAACCAGCTCCCACTACTAAATTTCTTTTCATATTTTCTCTTTATTAAAAATTACTTTTACCGAATAAAAACTCATAAAAAGTACCTTTCAAATTTTTATCTTTATTCCAGCCTAACACTTTAGGTTTATAAGATAATTTATGAATAGTACTAATTAATTTTAACTGATTCCAACGTTCTTTTGTATATGGATTCAACAATTCCCATTGCAATCTTTCTACAGGAATAAAACTAAAAAAAGGCATATTTTTTATACAATCTCTTCCTATATTAGTGTGAGTTAACATTGTTAAAAGATGCAGAAACCAAAAATAATTTAAAGTAAATTGATTGTTTTTCCAATACGCATCAATAGAAGCAACTAACATCTCAAAAATTGGATGATGTGGAATTGAACGTAAACAATAACTAGCCAAGTTTAAACCATCTAAATCTTCCAATTCACGAGCCTGAAACCAAAATAGTGGAGATTTTGTTAACCAATCCGGCAAATAAGAAGTCAAATAAATTGTAGCATCTAACCAGATACCTCCATGTTCCTTAAGAAGATAAGCCCTAACTACATCAGAAAAACCCGCTGGTTTTATCTTCCCTCGTTTTAAATAATCAAAATAAAAACCAGGCAAGTTAATATAATGCTCTAATGACGAAAAATTCAATAACTTTCTTTTCGGATAATAGTTAGCTACACTATCCAAACACCCTCGTACTAAAATAGGAATATTTTGTCCTTCCCAATACTGCCAAATTAATAATTTATCATCATTATCAAAAGAATCTTTAAACGACACATTTGTCCGTAAATAAGCTTTTAATTGACTTTTCGCCCAATTAGCTTTATAAATTCTCCTAACTTTCTTATTAACTATACCAACTTCAAGCAAAGTTTTTATTAACCAATTTTTACTCTGCCGCAGAAAACTATTAAGTTCTATTAACACATTACCTCTAAAGCTGATTTTAGATTATTAACCCCTATGATTTCGACATCAAGCTCTTTTCTTTTAGGAACGTTTCCTTCAGGAACAATCAATCTAGTAAAATTATGCTGTTTAGCTATTTTTATCCGTTCTTGTCCATTATAAACCGGACGAATTTCTCCACCCAAACCAATTTCTCCAAAACTAGCCAAATTTTCTGGCAAAACACGATTTTTTAAAGAAGAAAAAACTGCTAAAATTAAAGATAAGTCTGCTGCAGTCTCTAAAATTTTAATACCACCAACAACATTAATATAAATATCTCGATTATAAGTATGAATACTTCCATGTCGATTTAATACCGCCAGCAACATTCCCAAACGATTAACATCGTAACCTACCGTTGTCCGCCGCGGATTAGGCAAAAAACTTTCATCTACAAGAGCCTGCATTTCTACCAAAATGGGCCTAGTACCCTCCATACTAACAGTAATACTACTACCAGGCATTGGATTAGCACGATTAGTCAAAAAAATAGCCGAAGGATTATTAACTTCTTTTAATCCAATATCAGTCATGGCAAAAATACCCATTTCATTAACAGCTCCAAAACGATTTTTAACACAACGCAATAACCGATACCTAGATTGATCTCCTCCTTCAAAATAAAGTACACAGTCCACCATATGTTCTAAAATTTTTGGCCCTGCAATTGTACCCTCTTTAGTAACATGCCCAACAATAATAATCGAAACTTGATTACGCTTACCGTACTGAATTAAAGCAGCAGTAACCTCTTTTAATTGGCTAATGCCTCCTGGAGATGACTCTACTTTCTCACAAAACATTGTTTGAATTGAATCAATAACTAATATTTCAGGTTTTAATTGATCTACAGTTAATAAAATTTTTTCTATAACTATTTCTGCCAACAAATACAAATTAGATAAAGCTAATCCTAACCTCTTACCTCGTAAAGCAACTTGCTCTAAAGACTCTTCACCAGTAACATAAAGGACTTTTTTAGTATTACTTAAATTACCCAACATTTGCATTAACAAAGTAGACTTTCCAATGCCAGGTTCTCCTCCAACTAAAATTACCGAACCCAATACCAAACCACCACCCAACACCCGATCTAATTCTCGGATATCCGTGGAAGTTCTCGCCTTTTCTGTCAAAACAATTTCTGCCAATCTACTTACTTTAGAAGGAATATTCTTATCATCTGATAAAATATGATCTATTGAGTTCCAAACCCCACATCCTTCGCATTTACCAACCCATCTCGCATAAGTAACACCACAATTTTTGCAAACATAACCCGTTTTTTCTTTCATAATAACTCTAATTTATGCAACTGCATCTTTACGGTATCTTGCAATAACTGACTACCAAATGGACCGAGCTTTACCTTAAAAAAACCCTCCTCACTTTCCACACTTACTTTAACTTCTGGAAATAAAGCGCTCAAACGTTGTTTTAATTGCTCAGCATTACTTTCCACTCTGAAACTTCCAACTTGAAATACACCTAATGTTCTCCTATTTCCTTCATTCACTTTAACAACCCTATTTGATAAAATATCATCTGAACTCAGCTCAAGCATTTTATTTAAGCTTTCTGATTTATTTCCCTTATTTACTGACTCAACTGATTGTTCTTCTTTGATGTTTCCGCAGTCTCCTGCCTGATATTTAATTTTACTTTCTCGTTGAATAACTTGTCCTGTCAACCAACTTTTTGCATCAATACCACGAACCCGTACATCAACAACGCCTTCCTCTTCAAACCCTAAAGCTACCGCTGCAGCATAAGATAGATCAATCAAACGCCCTTTTACAAAAGGACCACGATCATTAACCCTAACAATAACTGAACGATTATTTTTTAAATTAATTACTTCCACAAAACACGGCAAAGGTAATTCTGGACTAGCTGCCGTAAATTTGTATAAATTAAAAATCTCTTGAGTAGCTGTTTGTTTACCATGGAATTTACTACCATACCAAGAAGCTTTTCCCGTTTTGTCGTATCCTATATGTGTACTTAATACCTTATATTTTGTTTTACCAATTTGATAATCTCGCCTACCATATGGATGATAGGCCTCGACCTTAGGAACCACTCTTATTGTTTTTTTAGTTTTATCACCAGCTTCATCCTTCTGCTCAAAAACAACACACCCGTTAATCAACAAAAAGATTAATCCAATGTTCCAAACTACATTAATTAAGTTCCTGTTCATCAAAAATATTATTCAATTGCCGACGAGTTTGAATAAAAGTAACGCATCTAGATAATTCCTTTAATCTCTTAGCTCCCACATAGGTACAAGCTGAACGTAAACCACCCAATATATCCAATATATTATTTTCTACTGCACCTCGATAAAGAACTTTAACACATTTTCCTTCACTAGCTCTATACTCAGCTACTTTTCCAGAATATTTAACCATCGCCTCAGTAGAAGACATTCCATAAAAATGCTTATACCGCTGACCATCCTCGGTATAAATTTCCCCTGAACATTCTTGGTAACCAGCCAACATACCACCAAGCATTACAAAATCAGCCCCAGCCGCAAAAGCTTTTGCTAAATCTCCAGGCACAACACAACCACCATCGCCACAAATAAATCCACCTACACTATGAGCTGCATTAGCACATTCAATAATTGCCGACAATTGTGGATATCCAACTCCAGTTTTCTTACGAGTTAAACAAACTGAACCAGGACCAATACCAATTTTAACAATATCTGCACCGGACACTAACAACTCTTCAGTCATTTCTGCCGTAACAACATTCCCAGCCATGATTACCTTATCCGGAAATGTTTTTCTAACCTCTCGCAAAATCTCCACAAAATGTTGTGTATAACCATTAGCAACATCTAAACAAATTAAATCTCCTTTCGTAACTTCAATAATTTTTTTTAAACGATCCAAGTCTTTGTCACTAATACCTGCAGTAACAAAAACATTATCCATCAAATTTGGATTGTTATTTAAAGCATCTTGCCAATTTTCTACACTTTCGAATTTATTAACTGCCGTTAATAAACCGTGTTTTTGCAACGCATTAGCCATTGCAAAGGTACCAACGTGGTCCATGTTTGAAGCAATAATTGGAATTCCTTCCCAAACTTTTTTCGCATGTAAAAAACGATATTGTCGTTTTAATTCTACTTCAGAACGAGAATTCAACGTACTACGTTTAGGACGAATTAAAACGTCAGAAAAATCCAATTTTAGCCCTTCTTCTATATGCATATTTCCCTCTTTATCGTAATTTATTTTCTAATTCAACCGATTTCGTTGTTTTTTGATCTTTATACTTTATAATCACAGGACAATAAATTTGCACTCCTGCTTCTCCTAAGGGTCTACTTCCAGAAACAACCACAGCACCAGTAGGAATTTCCCAAACCTCACCTTGTTTAATTAACCATTTATGGTTAACCGCGTCATAAATTTTGACACTGTTATTTAGAACCACTCCACTGCCTAACACTGCCCCCTGCCTAACAACTACCCCATCATAAATACCACAATTTCCGCCTACGAACACATCATCTTCAATAATCACCGGTAATGCACCTATTGGTTCTAATACTCCACCAATTTGCACCCCCGCTGAAAGATGAACTTTCTTACCAATTTGCGCACACGAACCCACCAAAACATGCGAATCAATCATAGTACCTTCATCAACAAAAGCTCCAATATTTACAAAACTAGGCGGCATAATAATTACACCATTAGCAATGTAACAACCGTTTCGTAAAGAAGTACCTCCAGGCACCAAGCGAATTTTGGAATTTAAAGAAAAACACTTAGCAGACAGAGCTTCTTTATCAAAAAAAAGCCCTCCACACCAGTCTTTTTCTACCAATTCACCTTCTTTAAATAATTGCAAAATCTGTTCCTTCACTTCCTTATGAACTATCCATTCATTATTAACTTTCTCTGCTATTCGCACCTTACCACTATTTAAACCATCTAAAAATTCCTTGTTCATTGAATCTCCTCAAAATTCTTGATGATTTGAGCAACTAAAGTTTCTTCAGCAGCCACCATCGGCAAACGATAAATATTTTTTAGCAACCCTAATTTCGCCATAGCCCCCTTAATTGGCTGGGGGTTCGTATCTTTAAAACAATTAACAAATAAACTTCTCATTCGGTAATGAAGCTTACGCGCTTGCTTAAAATCATCAGCTAAACAAAACTGTGTTAACAATTTCATTTGTTTAGGAACTAAATTAGCTACCGTACTAATTACCCCCTTAGCACCCATAGACATTAGAGGCAACGTATCATCATCATTTCCTGACAAAACCACAAAATCCTTAGGAGCTTTCTCTATAATTTCCCCTATTTGCCCATAATTTGAAGACGCTTCTTTTATCCCTATAATATTGTGATACTGCATCACCAATCGTAATATCGTATCAACATTAATACTTATCCCCGTCCTTCCTGGAATATTGTACAATATGATACTTTTCTTTGTCGCATCTGCTATAGCTTTATAATGCAATAATAAACCACGTTGATTAGGTTTATTATAATAGGGTACGACTACCAAATAACCGAAATAATCTGCTATTGCCTCAAAACTCTTGATATTATCTAAAACCTGTTGAGTACAATTAGCACCCACGCCTACTAGCACTGGCACATCACCAGCCTCTTCTAACGTAATCTCAATTAACCGTACTTTCTCACTTAAACTTAAACAAGCAACCTCGGCAGTTGTACCCAAAGCTACCAGAAAATCAACCCCCGATTCAACTTGGCGCTTTACCAAAATACGATAATTATCATAATCAACTGAACAACTATTAGAAAACGGAGTAACTAAAGCCGTACCACATCCAATAATTTTATTCATAAATAATTTACCTATTCAATTTTGGCACAGGATAATCATTTCCTGCTAAATCCCCACCTATCTCGCTTGGCACATTCAGTGATCTCCCAAGTTCAGGAGCATTTTTATAATCGATAGGCATAGAACAACCTACAATTAAGCCAACACCTATCACTAACAGACAAAGAGACCCAATTTTATTCATACTCCACTATCTTATTCGCAAACCAAATCCTCCTTTTTTGATTATAAGTTAACCCCAATATTTTGCAAGAGAAAAGTAAACCTCACAAATTAAACCTTGACATTTCAGTAAAATAGTGTTTTTCTAACTTTGTTAGTCCCCATCGTCTAGCAGGCTTAGGACATCGCCCTTTCACGGCGGTAACATGGGTTCGAATCCCGTTGGGGACGCCAATATTCTTGGAGAATGTGTATTTTAATAGGCAGTTTATAGAAAAGAATCCGCAATCATTAACGAAAAAAATCCAAGTATTTTGATTTATAATCTTTGCCGATGGAAATCGACCGAAGCGAGTTGATTTAGTTGAATCGACAAAAGAAACAAGACAGCTTGCATCTTTAATGTCCACCTACTGTGACAAGAGCAACGCCGTTATCGGTTTAAACTTGAACCATGCTGTAATCCATTAATTTGGATAACAAGTAGGACGAAAAAAGCCGTCTCAATTCCTGCAAGACCTTATCTGCGGTTGACTGATGATGATTTTGAAGAAATTCAAGAAATTATTGAGGAGTTTTTTTCAATAAAATTTTTGCTGAAAAATTTGGATAACAGATGCAATAGAAAGGAGTAATAAATGTACAAATTTGCGTTTAATTCTGAAATTATTACTCAACATCATAGTTTTGCAACTAATTATTTAGATATAACTATAACTTAAGAAGAGATATTGTTAAATTTCTTACCTATAAAAATATAAATGCGTCGAAGATTTTAAGGAATATTACTCGCAATATATTAACATCTTCCACAAATAACGTTTTGTTAATCCATACAATCCTGACATGAAAATTATGAAATTCTAACTGCTATTAAGACCAATATACCAATTTGATATGGCTATAAATTTTGATAACCCATCAAATTTCATAAATATAGATTTGCCTTGAAAGAGAAGCAAAACTTTTGACGTTTATGGAAAATTTCAAGTTAGAGAAGAACTATTCCCTTCTGATTATAGCTAAAACGATACGAAATAAAACTGAAAAATATCGGAATATATTGTGGAATGCCACAAAACATTTAACCTAAACCTAAAGGGTATCACAAAGAGACATTAATAATAAATATTGTTATATTTCTATAGAACTGCAAATTACAAATGAATTATTACAAAATATGCGACAACACATGGACAAAACTATTATGCCTTAGTTACATGAGTACATGACATATTCGCTAACATTAAGACAATAATTTTTGTACATGAATTGATCAAGATTTTTAGTAAAAGCAGTTTTCACATTTAATAAATTATTAGACAATTTTAATAAAACGTAGTAAAGTGCGCTCATTTATAAAATGTAGGGTATATATTATGAAAACAAGAACACACTCGTGGATAGTAGTATTGACTACTTCTCTGTTTTTCTTTTATTCATTCATACAAATGAATATGTTTAACTCGATCAATGAAAGCTTAGCGAAAGAATTTGCCTTCTCAGCAAAGCAAATTAGTCAATTATTTTCAAGTTATTTTTGGGGGAATTTATTTCTCGTTTTTCCTGTGGGAATTATTTTGGATCGATTTTCTCCCAAAAAACTAGTAATTACTTCGTTTTTATCTACGGTTGTTTTAACTTACTGTTTTTCTATAGCTCATAATTTCCAATTTTTATGGTTAATTCGCTTGTTAATTGGAATATGTAGCGCTTCTTGTTTTTTAAGCGCCGTAAAAGTAACCTCCTTATGGTTCGAACCTAAAAATACCGGATTTGTAATCTCAGCATTCATTGCTCTGGCTACTTTAGGAGGAGTAATTGCTCAAACTCCACTCAGCCTATTGACCATTAAGATGGGATGGCGTACAGCTATGCAGCTAGTTGCGTTATTTGGTTTTATTTTAGTATTACTGCAACTTTTCTTAGTTGAAGATAAAAAAACAGAAAAAGATAGTACTTCAGAACTGAAACAATCATTCTTTACTTCGTTAAAAATGGTTTTAGTTAACCCACAAAATTGGTTAGCAGGCTCTTTTGTTAGTTTACTAAATTTTCCAATTTATATTTTCGGCGGATCTTGGGGCGTTCCCTTTTTAAGGCAAGTTCATAATTTTTCAATAGAGCAAGCCACTTTAACAACAAGCATGATATTTATTGGCATGATCGTAGGTTCGCCATTTGCCGGTTATTATTCTGACAAAAAACAATCTCGAAAACAACCAATGTTAATTGGTGCTTTTTGCGCTATTGTGATTTTAGCCTTGATTATGTATTTACCGGAGTATTCTTTTTTTACTGGAGCATTCTTATTTTTAATATTTGGCTTCATTATTGGATTCCAAGTAGTAGGTTATCCAGTAATTACTGAGAGTAATCATGCCACAGTTGCAGCCACTGCATCTAGTATTGGTTCAATTTTAATTGTTGGAGCAGGCATTTTAGTTTCTTGTTTTGGCAAATTACTGGATTTAGGCGGAAATAAAGTTGTTAATGGCGAAATTATCTACAGCAGCAGTGATTTTTTAAGAGCAAATTGGTTTGTTATGATAGGAGTAATAATTGCTTTAGTTGCTGCTTTATTAGTTAAAGAAACTTTTGGAGGTTCATACCTAAAAAATGCCAA
Organism: Gammaproteobacteria bacterium; assembly: GCA_045580225.1. GTDB lineage: Bacteria > Pseudomonadota > Gammaproteobacteria > UBA9339 > UBA9339 > CAUUCF01. The sequence continues at coordinate 31,381 of JAZNNJ010000010.1, forward strand.
GTAGTTTTTTTATAGGTTTAGATTTTGGCACTAAAAAGGTCGGTGTAGCAATTGGCCAGCTAATTACAAAAACTTCTACAGCATTACCAATCATTTATTATCGTAGTGCTGTAGAGTTGTGGAAGCAATTAGATATTTTAGTAAATACTTGGTCTCCCAAAGGTTTAGTAGTTGGGATTCCTTATCGCTTAGACGGTTCTCAGTCTACAATTACCCCAAATACTTTAGCTTTTTTTGAACAACTAAAAAAACATTTTACTATTCCGGTTTATTGCAGCGATGAAGCTCTTACTAGCTTAACAGCCAGAAATTATTTAAAATCTAAATACCCTAATAAAAAAATAACAAAAATAGATAGTTATGCAGCTTGTTTAATTTTAGAAGGTTGGTTAAATCAAAATGCGCTTTTGGATTCTGCTTAGTATAATTTTTTTTCCGATTTTTGCTTTAGGAAATGAAGATTATGTACCAATTATTTTACCGGAAGAAAAAAAACAAGGAGAAGAACTCTTACAACTGTTATCAAAAGAATGTACATTTCTTAATGATTTTGCTGTTGAAGAATATGTAACTAATTTAATTGGCCGTCTATCTAAAAATACGAAACTAGCTAACTATCACGGCATATATTTAATTATTAAAGATAATACTCTTAATGCTTTTGCCGGGCCAGCTGGCATTATTGGAATTAACACTGGTACTTTTCAAATATGCCAACATGAAGGTGAATTAGCAGCAATCCTTGCCCATGAAATAGCTCATATTACTCAAAATCATCTTCAACAACTAGCTAACCGAGCGAGAGCTGATACTTTTACTACTGCTTTGGGATTAATTTTAGGTTCCATACTCACTACCATTGACCCAGAATTAGCTTTAGGCGCCACTTACAGCAGCTTAGGGAGTATCGCTTATCAACAATTAAGTTATTCTAGAATTCATGAAAAAGAAGCAGACCAAATAGGATTAAAGATTTTATTTTCTGCTAGCTTTGATCCTATCTGGATGCCTAAAGCATTTGAAAAATTTCAAACAGCATCCTTAATTTATAAAGAAACTTATCCCAAATGGCTTTCCACTCACCCTTTAAATGCAGAAAGAATTAGTTATACTTACAATCAAGCGCTTAATTATCCACCAAAACGTTATAAAAAGGACTTTACTTATAATCTAATTCGTGCTCGATTAGCTTATTTACAAAACTCACCTATCCACAACAATTCTGAAGAAGAAAATCTTATAGAAAAAACTTATTACAATCTCCTAAAAAATTTAAACAATCCTTCGAAAAATTTTCTAACACAATTAAAATTACTAAAGAAATTTTTTCCAAAACACTATCTCATATCGCTATTGGAAGCCGAATATTACTTTCGTACTCAACAAATAGACACTGCTTTATCCATATTAGGAAAAGCATATCAAATAGACCCTTTAAATTTAGCAATAATTTTAAAATATACGGAATTCCTTAATCACGCTAAACAACTTGAAAAAAGCCAAGAAATTTTACGTAGCACTTACTTAAGGACTAATCGTCTAGAATTATTAGAAAACTTGGCAAAAGTATATAATTTAAAAGGGCAAAAAATTAATAGTTACCTCACCCAAATTACAATTTATGAAAAAAAGCACCAAAAGAAAAAAGCATTAATTCTAGTTAATCATCTTTTACAAAAACAAATCAATTTACAACCAGAACAACTATCAAAATTAAAAATCAAACAACAAGAATTAAAAAAAGAACTTCAGCAAAATAAACTATAAAAATTAGCATTTTTATGTTAGATTTAAATAAGATCAAGTAAAATAAATAGTATGGCTAAAGTAACAATAATTGTACCAGTTTATAATGTTAGCAAATATTTAATTAGATGCCTGGATAGTTTAAGCAACCAATCTTTAAATGACCTTGAAATAATTTGTATAAATGATGGTTCAACTGATGAATCTTTAAAGATATTAAAAGATTATGCTAGCAAAGACAATAGATTTGTGGTTATATCTCAAAAAAATCAGGGAACTGGAACAGCTAGAAACAATGGAATTAAATTAGCCACAGGCGAATACCTTATGTTCGTAGATCCTGATGATTGGATAGAACGGCATGCTGTAGAACAGCTATATCAACAAGCAAAACTACTAAAATCTAAAGTTTTACAATTTAACCACAAAGAATATGATGACCATTCTAAAAAATTTAAAAATATTAACTTCGCCAAACACATAAAACAATGTTATGGTTATGATCTTAAAATAACACCGTATTTTAATAGCCAAATTTTAAAAAATAATTGTTTTCATCAACTAGATCTACATGCATGTACAAAATTTTATTCTAGAAAATTTATTAATCAAACAAAAGCTAAATTTGCACCAACTAAACATGGTGAAGATCATTTATTTGTTAATATTGTACTTTTAAACGCAAAACGAATTGATTACTTAGATCAATATTTATATGTCTATTGCCTTAGAGCAGGATCTGCCACACATACGGTATCAAATAATTTCGATATTTTTAAAAACATCAAAATATTTAAAAAATATTTAATAGAAAATCATTTTTGGAAAGAATACACAAATGAATTTAACTCTTACAAAATTCAAGTTATCGTTTGGCATCATAAATTTATTTTACCAAATAGCATACAAAAATATCGCTCGCTTGCTAAAGAGATTTTAACACCTAATCAATATAAAATAATGATCAAACAAACTCAAATTAAACAAAAATGGCTAAAATGGATTTTCTCTATAACCAATGAATATATCAATAATAAAAAGTACCGAACTATAATAATTATAGGAATAAAATTCAGAATTAGACAAGTATGATACAATATTCAGTTTTAAGTTTTTTATTTGCATGGATAATTCCAAGTAAAAATATCAGAAATCAATTCAGAAAATTTTGTTCGGATCTTGATTTACAACGAGAACATAGATTAATAAAAAAACGTCAACCTATATTACTAAAACAATTAGTAAGACAAGCCAAAACAAGAAAATTAAAAGTTGTATTTCTAACCATCCAAAATACAAAATGGAGCTATCAACCTTTATACGAGATGCTTGACATGCATCCAAATTTCGATGTGCAAATTTTGACATCAGTTGGCAAAAGAATGCTCAAAAAGAAAAATGCGTATCTAGATTACAAAAATTTAGCAAAAACAAATTATGATTTTTTCAGAAAAAGAAATATGAAAGTATCTTATGCTTTTGATTTTATAAAAAGAAAATATATCGATTTAAAACATTTTAAACCAGATATAATTTTTTATGAATAACCTTGGTGGCTACATAAAGCACATGATATCATGAAAACATCAAAATATGCTTTACCATTTTATTGTAGTTATGGTTCTTGTATCACCAATGGTACAAATGAATATTCTGAAATATTCTACAGAGATGTATATTGTCACTTTCTTGATAAGAGCGTTATTAAAACGATCCTATTAAGACATGGTTTTGAAAAACAAAATTTATTGCGTAGTAGGACAATTAAAATTAGATGCTTATTTAAACAACTATTTTTTATTACCAATACTATGAACCTTTCTAAAAAAGCAACGATGACTAATACTAAATTTTATCAATCATAATTACTTAATAACTGAAACACATTTATAATTCAAATCTCTAAAATAACAATTATTTTTATAAATAATCGTGTTATTATTAACTAACTCTAATAATGCAAACTGAACACAACTAATTTCTAGTCCAGTACGACAAATAATTTCTTCGAAAGACAATGGTTCATCCAATATGTTCCAGATAATTTTTTGCGATTGTGAACCAAAAACAGGATTTTGTAATTCAAGTTGTGAATTAAAAGGCAACATAATTTCCAAAACATCTTCCGGTTTAGTTACTAATTTTGCCCCCTGATCAATTAAATATAAAGTTCCTTGACTTTGCTGATGATAAATTGCACCTGGTATTGCAAAAATTTCTTTCCCTTGTTCTCCAGCTAAACGCGCAGTAATTAACGAACCACTTTTTAACCCCGCTTCCACCACTAATACGCCTTTACTTAATCCGCTAATTAATCGATTACGTAAAGGAAAATGCCAAGCCTGAGGATGAGCACACATTGGTAATTCACTAATTATTAAACCTTCGTTTTCCAAAATATTCTTTCTTAAACCTATATTACTTTTAGGATAAGTATTTAATATTCCAGTTCCCATGACAGCAATAGTTTTTTTATTTTTTAATGCACCTTGATGGCTTGCAGTATCGATACCAGCAGCCAGTCCGCTAGTAATAGTAATATCGTAGCGCGTAAAAATTTCAGCAAATTTTTCGGCAATAGCTAAACCCATTATTGAAGGATGCCTAGTTCCAACCATGGCTAATTGTAAAGTCTTCAGCAAAGACACATTCCCCTCACAAAAAAGCATAACAGGAGGATTGGAAACATTTTTTAAATTTTCTGGAAAATCCGGGTACCATAAAATATGACAATTCGATCGATTTAGCCAGTTTTCAACAATGGCCATAGATTTAAAATCGGGATTAACAAGCAATTCGATAGGCATTCGATATCGTTTACAGGCAAGGTAATCAATATCTGGTTCTTGCCATAATTTTAAGCTATTTATTCCTAAACGAAAAAAATGCCCAGGATAATTCATTAATAACCATAATAATTGTTTTTTTAACCAAGGAGTTATAATATTTCCCATTTTTATTATTGCATGCTATAATAAAGTTATTTTAACAGAGGAGTTAAAAAAAAATATTAGTAATAAATACTTGATAGGAAGCATAGGAGGAAAAAACATGTTAGAAATAATACAGTATCCAAGTGAATTGCTGCGTCGTAAAGGTAGATATGTAGAAAATCTCTCAGAAGTAAAAGAAGAAATTCAACAAATGTTAGATACATTAAAAGCTCAAGAAAATTGCGCTGCTTTAGCTGCTACTCAATTATCTATTCCAAATCCACACCGTATTGTCGTTTTTAACATACCAGATTATAAAGGCAATAACGAGATTTGGGGATTAATTAATCCAGTAATTTTAGAAAAGATAGGAACACAGCGGGAAATTGAAGGGTGTATGTCAATTCCAGAGGTTAGCGCTGAAGTAATTAGGGCAGAAACAATAAAAGTAAAGGGACTTGATTTAAATGGAGAAGCAGTTAGTTTTATCGCTACCAATTTTTTAGCACGTTGTATTCAACATGAAGTAGACCATTTAAAAGGTGTTCTGTATTTAGATCATTTAGATCATAATACACTACATCGTTTGAATCAGAAAATTAATCAAAAAAACAAGTAAAAAGCATTTCAGAAAAGCAACTTGACTACAAAAAAAGAATACTCTAGAATTTTGAGTTTTGAATGAGGATTATAATATGGGAATGATTGCTACTAATCAGTTTAAAAATGGCGTAAAAGTTATCTTAGACGGTGATCCTTATAATATTTTAGAAAATCAATTTGTAAAACCTGGAAAAGGACAAGCATTTAACCGAGTTAAACTACGCAATTTAAAAACAGGCAGGGTACTAGAAAGAACATTTAAATCTGGAGATACTTTAGAAGAAGCTGATGCTTTGGATATAGACTTACAGTATTTATACAACGATGGAGAAAGTTGGTTTTTTATGTCTCCGGAAAATTTTGAACAATATTCACTAAGTAAAATTGTAGTTGGTGATGCAATTAAATGGCTAAAAGAACAGGACATCTGTAAAGTTACTTTGTGGAATAATCAAGCGATTTCTATTACACCGCCGATTTTCGTAATGCTGAAAGTAATCGATACCGATCCAGGTCTAAAAGGAGATACTGCAACCGGAGGAAGCAAACCGGCTACATTAGAAACAGGAGCAGTAATTCGGGTTCCGTTATTTATTGAAATTGGAGAAATTTTAAAAATAGATACTAGAACTGGTGAATATATTTCACGGGCCAAGGAATAGTCGTCTGATGTTGCGTAATTTATTACTGGAAAAAGCTGCGATGCTTAACAAAATTCGTAGCTTTTTTCATGAACGTCAAATATTAGAAGTTGACACTCCGTTGTTGTACCATTCATCTAATCCTTCTCCACAATTATCATCATTTTCGGTTGATAAAAATTTTTTACAAACTTCGCCCGAATTTGCTATGAAACGTTTAATTGCTGGCGGAAGCGGAGACATTTTTCAAATTTGTAAGGCTTTTCGAAAAGAAGAACAAGGAACAATTCACAATCCGGAATTTACTATCCTTGAATGGTACCGCATTGGATATGATCATTATCAATTAATGGATGAAGTTACAGATTTAATGCAACTTTTTTTCCCGAAAGTTGTAGTTCAAAAAATTACTTATCAGCAATTATTTTGGGATTTTTATAAAATTGATCTTAAAAAAGTTTCGCTAGAACAATTACAAAATTTAGCAAAACACCATCAACTATATTTTTCAGATTTCTCTACTGAACAATGGATAGAAAGTATATTTACTCTTTTAATAGAACCAAAGTTAAATTATGAACAAATTACTTTTGTATATGATTTCCCAGTTGAGCAAGCAATGTTAGCCAAAATAAATTACAACAATCAAACAGCTGATCGTTTCGAAATCTATTTTCGACATTTAGAATTAGGCAATGGTTTTCATGAGTTAAATGACACTACTGAACAAATTAGACGTTTTAATGAAGATAATCAAAAACGACGCTCACTATCTTTACCTGAAATTCCTTTAGATAAACAGTTTATTTCGGCATTATCACATATGCCTAACTGTTCTGGAGTAGCGCTCGGTCTAGATCGATTATTTTTATTAATCAATAATAAAAATAGCTTTGACGAAATTCTACCTTTTAGAAAAATGCTCAACTAAAACAATTGTATCGAGTCTTGACCTAACACTTTGTAGATCATAGGATGATAATATTAAATTTTAAAATTGTATGCTAAATAATTTAATAAATGAAATCCTTTTGAATAGACAATATTCTTATCTCGTTGTAGTCGAAAATGGTAAAGTTGCTCAAAAAATTTTTAACCAACTGAATTTTATTTGCAATTTTTTGTCGTATCCTGTTAATATTTATTTGTTTCCAGATTACGAAACCTTACCTTACGAAAAATTACCGATAGCACACGATATATTATATAACCGTTTATTCATTTTAAATAAAATTAAACAACAAAATTCTCAAGTTATTGTTACGGAAATTGGCACTTTAATGCGTAAATTACCTTTACCAAATAACTTACCTAAAGGTTTAAGCTTATCAAATAATGTTACTTTTTCCGCTTTAAAACAAGAATTAATTAAGAATGATTTCCTCAAGGTTAATCAAGTGACCTCACCTAAAGAATATGCAGTACGAGGAGGAATTATTGATTTTTATTTAGGAAAGCATCCTTATCGTTTAGATTTTGAAGATGAACAACTAAAAAACAGCTGGATACTAGATCCTGAATCACAACGATCTATTAAAAAAGTAAACAATATTACTTTTTTTCCCGCACACGAAGTAATTTTAAACGATGAAACCATAGAAATTTTTAAAAAAAATTGGCAAACTCATTTTAAAGGTAAAAGTAATTCTTTTTTCAAGAAAATCATTAATTACCGTTACCATCAAGATTTAGAAAATTACTTGCCTTTATTTTATTCTAATACTACTTCCCTCTTAGATTATTTTTATTATCCTTGCAAAATAATTAAAATAGGTAATTTAGAAATAGCTGCTAACAATTATTTAGAACTAGTCAAACAACAATATCAAAATAGAGTAATTATAGATGCCTTAATTTTAAAACCGGAACAACTATTTTTCACATTAAAAGAACTAACTGTTTTGTTAAACAAAAGAGAAATAATTAATCTAATTAACAATAATCAAAATACTAATAAGACAGATTATGAAATTTTTATTTCTAATTCCAGATATTACTTAGATACTCTAAAAATACCAATTATAAAACATTACAATGAAATTGAACATAATAACAGTAAATATGCCGTTTTTGATGAACAAATTAACGAGGATTTTACAATATCCTACCAAAATAACAATTTATTTTTTAAAACTAAATTCAATCTGAACTCAACAAAGAAAATAACTCCAAAAGAATTAGTTAATAAAATTAACATTGATTTAAATCAATTAAAAACAGGAGATTTAGTAGTACATCGTAATTATGGAATAGGTCGCTTTATTTCTTTGGTTAAAGAAGATTTAGGTGATTTTATTTTAATAGAATATGCTAATTGTGAAAAACTTTATATTGCTAGTGACCAATTACATTTAATCAGTCGTTATTTAGGCACAGAAGAAGTAGCCTTAAATTCATTACATAATAAAAATTGGGAAAAAACCACCCAAAAAGCTAAAGAGCAAATTAAAGACCTAGCAATAGAACTACTTACCTTACAAGCAAAACGTCAAACTATTAAAAAAAATAAATTTATAATACCCAACGAATACCAAAAATTTCAAGATGATTGTCCTTTTATTTTAACTCAAGACCAAGAAATCATTTTAAGCGAAATTCAACAAGATTTTAAGAGCGAATATTTAATGGATCGCTTAATTTGCGGAGATGTAGGATTTGGAAAAACAGAAATAGCAATGCATGCTGCTTTTTTATCGGTATATAATAACCAACAAGTTATTTTAATAGCGCCCACTACGGTACTAGTAAATCAGCACTTAGAAACTTTTAAACGTCGTTTTTTTAATTTTCCAATTAACATAAAATCCTTAACTAGAAATAATAATGCTAAAATTCGTCAACAACTATTAATGAATTTTAATGAAGGTAAAATTGATATTTTGATTACTACTTTAACTTTTTTTCCTGGCGAACTAAAACGATTAGGTTTATTGATCATTGATGAAGAACATCGTTTTGGAGTAGAACAAAAAGAGCATTTTAAGCAATGGGTAACTAAATTAGGAGTTCTTTCTTTAACAGCAACTCCAATTCCACGCAGTTTAAATCTAGCAATGCTTGGTATTCGCAATTTTTCCCTTTTACAAACTCCGCCGGCTAAAAAGCTACCGGTAAAAACTATTGTTAGCCAATATCAAGAAAATATAATCAAAGAAGCTATTCAACGAGAATTATTACGTGGCGGACAAGTTTACTTTGTACATAATCGCATTGCGCAATTACCCCATTTTTGCAATCTTTTATCTAAAATGTTTCCAAATAACAAAATTGTCAGTTTACACGGCAAAAATAAAGATAATTTAAAAACTATGCAACTCTTTCTTAGACAGGAAATTGACATTTTAGTATGTACTAATCTTATTGAATCTGGCTTAGATTTTAAAAATGCAAATACTATAATTATTAATGATGCAGATCTTTTTGGAATAGCAGATTTACATCAATTACGTGGTAGAGTAGGCCGTTTTTCTCGTCAAGCTTATGCTTATTTATTACTAAGCAAAGAACCGACGTTAAAAGCCAAAAAAAGATTATTAGCATTGTCACAATATGATACTTTGGGAAGTGGTATAAACTTAGCTCTAGAAGATCTAAATTTACGGGGAGCAGGAGAATTTCTAGGTAAAAAACAAAGCGGCGCTATGAATAATTTAGGTTTTAATTTATACATGGAATTATTACAAGAAGCAATTAGACAAAATGAAGTAGTAGATCATAACAATATCATTTTAAATACTAATTTAGAAACTCGCTTTCCGGAGGAATATATCAATGAAACTTCAACTCGTTTACAGTTTTATAAACGATTTTCAAATTGTACTCAACTCGATGAAATTGAAATTCTGACCCAAGAATTACAGGATCGTTTTGGCAATCTACCTGCCGCCAGTTATAATTTAGTAATGTTAACCAAATATAAAATAAGGTTAAAACTCGTTGGAGTCCAAAAAGGATATTTAAAAAAAGAATGGCTAATTGTTTTTAATAACGCCTCTATTTATTTTCAAAATGAAGGCTTTAAATTATTCCAAACATTGGGAACTAAAGTAAAGTATACAGCTAATTCAGTAAATTTTATTGTTGATTCCGACTTACCATTTTGGAATAATTTAGAATGTTTAACAACCGGTCTAGAAAAAATATTTATTCAAAAAAAATAATAATTATGCTAGTCTTCCTTCAATTTTAAATAAGAAGATTCATAAATGTTACCTAAAATTGGCTTTGGAACTTGGAAATTAAATGGGACCATTTTAAAAAGAGCTTTGCATGAAGCAATAAAAACTGGTTACAAGTTAATCGATTCTGCCGCTTATTATGAAAATGAAAAAATTATTGGAGAGATTTTAAGCGAAAAAGAAGTTAATCGTTCTAATTTATTTATAACTAGCAAACTATGGAATACAGAACGTGGTTATAACCAAACATGCAAGGCTTTCAATAACTCTTTAAAAAAATTAAAATTAAAATACTTGGATATTTATTTAATTCATTGGCCCGCAAACACTGTGCAATTTAAAAATGCAACACAAATTAATCAAGATACTTGGCGAGCTTTAGAAACTCTATATCAAGAAGAAAAAATTAAAATGATTGGAGTAAGTAATTTTTTACCACACCATCTAGAATCCTTATTTGAAACCGCAAAAATTAAACCTTTTATTAATCAATTAGAAATTCACCCAGGTTTTTATCCACAGAAAACTATTAATTTTTGTCGCAAACATCAAATAATAATCGAAGCTTGGAGCCCTTTAGGTGAAGGTAAAATTTTACATCATCCATTATTAATGGCTTTAGCCAATAAATACCAAGTAACTACAGCACAAATCACTTTACGTTGGTTAACTCAACAATCCATCATACCACTGCCTCGTTCAGCTAATCTTTCTCATATTAAAAATAATTTGGAATTAAATTTTTCTTTAACACAGCAAGAAATGGAAAAAATTAATAATCTCCCTGAATATGGATTTTCAGGACTAAAACCAGATGAAGTAATTTTTTAATTATACAATAGTGCCCATTAGTAAAATACTTTACAAATATTTAAAAATTGATAATCTTTCGATA
>JAZNNJ010000011.1:0-21875 GCA_045580225.1 Gammaproteobacteria bacterium
AAATTTAACCAAAAATTTAGCTTAATTAATAATGTATAAACTAACGTACTTTTTACTTAGTAATTTATACCAGTTTTTACTATTTCCTTGATAAAAAATTATAACAATAATTCATTACTTTAATGTTAAATACAATATGATTAGGATATTCTTCAATACTTATTTAATCTCAAAATAGTAACGATTTATAACTTCCTTGATCATTGTTTTTAAGTTGTAACTGTGTGAAATAACAAAGTCATTAGATTTTATTTCCTTATTATTTACAGCCTTTATAACGTATAAAGGCATAGGTAATTAAAAATATTAAAAATCAATTGAGTAAAAAATAAAAAATCTTACTTTTAGACAAGGAAATAAATTAAAATTTTAGAAAATATAATATAGTTTTCCAAGTTTTGCTTTCCAAATTTCCAATAATCCAAAGCTATTTTTAAACAGGCAAACAAAATCCAAATCTTAAATTCTATTCTTTCACAAAAATTCAAACGACTCCACATTAAACGCTCTGGAGAGGATTCGAACCTCCGACCTGCCCCTTAGGAGGGGGCCGCGCTATCCACTGTGCCACCAGAGCTATTTTATTCTTTACAACAATTTAACGCTTTCTTTACCCAATTATTTATTCTACCTAACCACGTTTTTTTTTCAATCTTTATTGTTGACAACTTATCCTCATCTTGAACTCTTAAAACTAAATCATCAACACCGGTAAAATTACCGTTATTAATATCACCCACTACTTCTTGATTAACATCTTCCATTGAAACTAATTTTAAGTTAACTCCCCAAAAAAGAGTATATAACTTAAAAGCATGTTCAAAATATCTATATGCTGAATCTTTATCTCTTTGATGCAAAGATTTAGTACCAACCTCCATCAAACGGTAACTTGCCGCCAATAAGTGTTTTGATATACACCAAACTTCACCTTCATATTCAGGAATTAACTGCTTTAGTAATACTTTCCTTAATTCTCTTACTTCTTCTATCAAGTCATAATAAATATTTTTCTCAGTTTTGGCACCACTAAAAAAAAGATGCTCTTCGATTCCAATTAAATTCATAACAGCAATAGCTAAATCCTGATCTTTAGATAAATCAATAGAATCTGCTCGTTTTAAACAATCGTATTTCTCTACTAATTCTTCCAAACTCATAAAAAATATCCGATAATACTAAAAATAACCAAACCACCCACTGGCATTACAACTTTTTGATATGGAAAATAAGGTTTGTTTTTATTAAAAGATTTCATTCTCAAATATAAAACATACATACCATAAAAAACAAAACTACCAACAATAATTCCTAAAATTAAACGATCCACTCCCCAAAGTCGATTTAATTCATGACCAATCAATTCATATTTATCAAGGAAATAATATAAACTAATATAGTACAAACTAGTAACCCAAACTTTACTATATTTAACTCCTTTAAGGATAGATAATTTAACAGTTAACGCAATTAAACCAACCGTAATCCCGCCTACCCATAAACCAACAATTAAATCATCTATTCCCAAATGTTGTGATAATCCTATACCTGCTCCCGCAGCTACCACACAAAGAGGACAAAATGCTTCACAAACATTAAACAATAATAAACTAAATAGTATCCCTAACTTCCTGATCACTAATAACCTCTCTAGTCACACCAATCAAGTGTTCTAAGGAATAATTTCTGCTATCAATCACAGGATGAATCACCATCTCTACCGTTCGTTTAAGTCCGAAATTAATCCCACCTACTGGCCAAATACTCTCTGCTCCCTTTATAGTTACAGGCAAAATCATAGCATTTAAATCTTTAGCAATTTTAAAACCACCTCTCTTAAAGTTTCCGATTTTACCAGTGCGAGAACGAGTACCCTCAGGTGCAATCCAAACTCTAATCCCTTTTAACATCTGTTTCTTTGCGTTTTCTAAATCCTGAAAAGCTTGCTTAGGATTTTTACGATCGATTTTTATGGAACCAACTATTTTCATTCCTAAACCCAAAAAAGGTATTTTAAATAATTCCTTTTTAGCAACCATCGTTACCTTTTCTTGATTAAAAGCAAAATAAATTAATGGTATATCCAAAAAACTAACATGATTACTCATAATTAAATAAGGGTAATCTCCCAAAAATTTAATATTTTCTTTACCAATAATTTCTACCTTAACATCCAAAATATCTAAAATCTTTCTACCCCAATTAGCTATCGTAGAATAAACAAATTCGTTCTTACGCGATGTCTTAACAAAACATCTTCCAATCATCAAAACAACAACCGTTTCAATTACCGAATAAACAATTCTAGAAAATAACCAAAGATTACGCAATCCTACAAACACAAACAACTCCTATAAATCATCAGGTTTTATGGCATAAATACCAGGTAAATTACGTAAATAATTAGAGTAATCTAAACCATAACCAAATACAAATTCGTCACCTACTGTTAAAGCCGTAAAATCTGCTTCCTTCAAACCGCCAGGTTTTCTATTAACTAGTTTATTTAACATTGCAACTGTATAAACCTTCTTCGCTTTAGCATCTTCACAATATTGCTTTAGTAACTGAAACGTAATACCCGAATCCAAAATATCGTCTACAATTACTACTGTACGACCTGCCAACTCAATCCTAGGTTTAACATGCCATTGTAAATTTCCAACTGTATTCGTAGCTAAATCAAAAGAAGAAACGTGGACATAATCTATTTCCAAAGGAAAATCTAACTTCAAAACTAAATTAGTACACGGCATCATTCCTCCCATCAATACCACTAAAAATAAAGGGTTTTCTTCTCTCAAAACATCTGTCATTTGATTAGCCATACGTTCTAATGCAGCTTTTACTTCATTTTCATTATAAATACAATAAGCAGCTTTACGTATTTTTTTAATGTGTTCTAAATTAGACATAAATATTTTTCCCTCAAAATTTCATTAACGATATAATATCGTTTCTTTCTGCTCCAGTAGCAACCATTGCAATCTTAACTCCCAACTGTTGCTCAATAAAATTCAAATAATCTAAAGCTTTTTTAGGCAATAAAGAATAATCTCTTATTCCAGCTGTTTTACTTTGCCAACCAACAAAACTCTCATAAACTGGTACACATCGTTTAAAATCTTCTAAACTACTTGGCGCAACTTCAATTAAATTGCCATCTAACTGATATGCAACACATACTTTAATTTCCGGCAAATCATCCAAAACATCTAATTTAGTAACCGCTATTTTGGTGAAACTATTCAACAAGTGTGATCTTCTCAGTAAAGGTAAATCCAACCATCCACAACGACGTTTTCTTTTCGTAGTTGCACCATATTCATGCCCTACTTTAGACAAATAGTCACTATTCTCATCAAACAACTCCGTTGGAAAAGGTCCCTCACCTACTCTAGTAGTATAAGCTTTAACAATTCCTAAAATTTCATCAAAGTAACGCATCCCAAACCCTGAACCAACCGACGCTGAAGCTGCTATCGTATTGGACGAAGTAACAAACGGATAAGTGCCATGATCAATATCTAAAAAAGTCCCTTGGGCACCTTCAAAAATTACTAAATCATTTTGTTGATAATGCTTCATTAATTTCACAGGGACATCTGCAATTAACGGAACAATTAAATCTTTATTCTCTAAAATTTCATCCCATACTAAGTTAAAATCTAAAATAGATTTCCCATAATAATTTTTCAAAATAAACTGATGATATTCAAAAACATCCCGACAGCGATCCTCAAAATCTGCTCTCAATAAATCTTGCACTTTAAAACCAATCCTTGCTATTTTATCAGTATACGCCGGTCCAATACCACGCTTAGTTGTACCTATCTTGCGTTCATCTCTTAAAAAATTCTCACGAACTTCGTCTAAATATTGGTGATAAGGTAGCAGCAAATTACACGCATCACTTATAAACAATCTACCCTTAGGTTCAATACCAAATCTATTTTTAAGTAAACTTAATTCTTCTCTCAGCGCTGTTGGAGACAAAACCACACCATTGCCAATGTAATTACTTACTTGATCATGCAAAATTCCAGAAGGTAACAAATGAAGAATAACCGTTTCATTCCCAAACACAATCGTATGACCAGCATTATGCCCTCCCTGAAACCTTACTACCGCTCTAGCTTGCTGTGTCAATAAATCAACAATCTTTCCTTTACCCTCATCTCCCCACTGTGAACCTAAAATAATTATATTACGCATCATGTTTACTTACCCAAAACAAATCCTTATTATACGATTTACTTTGAAAAATACAATTAGTTTTTAATACAGAATATTTGTAGACTATCAATATGATTTAGTATAAACTGCGACTTTCATTAGCTTAGGGAGTTTAATCATGTTTCAAATTGAAGAAATAGCATATTATGCTGATACAGATGCTTATGGCGTAGTTTGGCATGGAACTTATTTAAGATGGTTAGAAAAAGCTAGATCATTGTATTGCCATAATCGCGGAGTTTTGTTAGAAGAATTAGAAAAAAATGACTTTATTTTTCCAGTTATAGAATTGAATTTAAAGTACAAAAATCCAGTTAAATTACATGATAAAGTATTCATAACTACGAACTTGCACCGATTATCTCCTTTGAAATTAGCCTTCGAACAATCTATTTTAAACGCGAAACAGCAAGTCTGCGTAAAAGCTACTGTAATCGTAGCAGTTGTTAGTCACGAAGGTAAAATTTATCGATCAATACCAAAAATTATTGAAAAATTAATCGAGTAATACACCAAGATTAAAGTTAAAATTTAATTATTGAAAAACAAGATACAGTTTGTTATATTAAAAAATACTTAGTAAGTATTTGGAACGTTGTTATGAATGGCATGAATAGATGGTTTCTCGGATGTAGTTTGTCTCTAATTTCGGCATATAGTTTTGGTAACGCTTGTTGTTTTAGCACAACAATTAATTTGGATAATACACCTTTCCATACTATATCTGCAGATAAAAAAGCTCAAATTGAATTAATGGATGGTCATGAACACTTTAAGATACTTTTTCCCGGATCAACCAAAAACCATAAATTCAAAGTAAAAGACGGAGTATTATATCTTTCAGATAGTAATAGGAGCCCTAGAAAAATTAAAGTACAAGTTCCTTCCATTCGTAAAATTGAGGTAGCTGATAAAGCTATTGTTACTAGCGGCTATCTACATTCCAGCAACTTGATTTTACATACAAAACAGTGCGGCAGTATCGTTTTAGATGGAGTGACTGTCAATTTACAGAAAATTATTAATCACGGCAACGGTACTATAAAAATAGTGTGGGTAGATAATTTCAGCTCTCCTCTGAACATCCATAACTTAAGTAAAGGAACAATCGAACTATATGGTAATGCTATCAAAATTACTACCAAATTGAGCGGAAACAGTAAAACTTTGCTAAAACAATTAAAAGTAGATAATGCAGCGATTGATATTAATCAAAAAGCTAGTGTTGACTTAATAGTTCATAAAAATTTAGCTGTTGTAGCCAGCGACAAAAGCATTGTAAGATATTATGATCCACAACCAGTCACTATTTCATCAAAACTAAGTGACCGTGCAAATCTCTTGCACATTAGACAAAACAAATTTAAACACAATAAGAAAATGTTAAATAAATTAAAAAAGTATGAACGAAGATTACACCAAAAAATATGAAATCATTTCTACTCCATTAATTACTAATAATTTTTGCCCATTGTATACACATAAAATTCGTTACCTTTTACCTGATGGTGTATGGAGTAATTGGCATATTCGAGAATGCGTTAATCGCCCAGATGCCGTGGTAGTCGTTCCTTTCGATCCTATTTCTAAAAAAGTAGTCTTTGTCGAACAATTTCGTATTGGTGCAATTGACAAAACTGATACTCCGTGGTTATGGGAAATTGTTGCTGGTTTAATTGAGCCAAAAGAATCACCGGAAACAACGGCAATAAGAGAAGTAAAAGAAGAAATAGGATTAAATGTTATAAATTTATTGCCTTTATTACAATGTTTGACTTCTCCTGGATATAGTAATGAACGCGCCTATTTTTATTTAGCCACTGTAGATGCCAGCAAATTAGACGTTCGAGGCGGAAACATAGAAGAAAATGAATATTTATACTTACATACTTTATCTCTAGATGAAACTTTTCGGCGATTAAAAAGCAATTTTTTTAAGAACAGCTCTACTATTATAGCTTTACAGACACTACAAAATAATAACATATTAAAAAATATATTATAAGTAACGTAGTATTGCAATAAAGCAAAGAACCACTAAAACAACCTACTAGCTACAATTTACGCCCATTATTTATATCAACAAATGACTGACCTTTATGAAATTAATGCAATAAAATAATTCTCTAACGTTGCACTTTATCCCAATACACTTTTAAAGCCTGAGCTAACTGGTCAGGACAACTAGTACTTCTTGATCCACAACGTACACCTGATAATCTCTTAATTACTTCCTCAACAGGTCTACCTTTGACTAAGTTACTAATTCCAATACGATTCCCTGGACAACCTGGCCCTAAAAATTTTGCCTCCAAAATAGTATTTGTCACTTCATCAATTTCTACTTCAATCTCTGGAGTACATATCCCCCGAGTACGATACCGATATTTCATACATATACCCCCTTCTTTCAAAACCATGCTTAACGTAATTTACCAGATGCTCTTAAAATATTTTGGTATTCTTTCTCCGCTAATATACCCTCTTTAAATTTATCCGTAGCATCATCCACAAAAGTAGAACCATACTCTTTCATTAAGTTACGAACAACCGACACAATACGATTTAAATCTTCGTCCAATAACAATTCTCTAACTTGCTCATCAAAATACATATACTCCCTGATCGCAACTTGTTTACCATCAACAGTAGGCAATAACCGCTGACAAACAATTAAACGCAAAGTTTCGATAATATCTAGTACTTTTCCTTCGCGTTCTTCTTTGGAAAAACTTCCTACTAAACGGCGAACAGTTTCCGGCACCCCTACTGTATGCAGAGTAGTATAAACCGGATGTCCGGTTAAAGCTGCGTCAATGACCGCAGTTATAGTTTCGCTGTCTCTAGCTTCCCCAACTAAAATTAATCTCGGTTTCCTACGCAGTGCATTACGTACCCCAGCCGCAAATGAAGGTAAATGTTTAGGAATTTCAGACTGACTAATAATTGCAGTCGGAGTATTTAACATATCATAAACAAACTCAATTGGCGCCTCATAAGTCAAAATCTTACGATTACAACTTTCATTTTCAGCAATGTATCTAATTACTGAAGCTAATAAAGTAGTTTTACCAGAACCAGTTGGTCCTGTAACATATACTACCCCATTTTGGGGAGTAATCATATCAATAATTCTTTTAGGTAAATTCAACGTTTCCAATTTAGGAGGTTCTATCGGAATAGTTCGCAAAGTTATCTGAATACCATTGTGTCCCTCAACTTGACATGCAGTACCATTAACTCGGTACCGAAAACGCTCATTACGCGAAGGTCTAAATTCATAATAAGTATCAACATCTACTCCGGATAATAATTGCGTTGTCCCGTTAGGTCCGTATAAATAATTAATAATATCACCAACTTCTTGAGCCGATAATTTACGTTTAGTTATAGGACGCAAAAAACCCATTATCTCAGTAAATACCCGTTCATTAGTTTGAAAAGTAATATCTGAAGAATTTAAATCACTACAGTACTTCAAAAGACCATCTAAATTATCTGCTCCAAATCGTAATGGTTCATTAGGATACAAAAAATCACTCACTCGCCACCATAATCATTGACCTTTTTTATTCCATTTGTCCCTTCCATACGTTCTCTTGAATAAAATTCATTCATCTTATGTACACCAACTGGCTTCCAGGATTCCCCATTAAAGTTAAACTTAGCAGTAGTTGAAATTCTTAATAAACGCTCATTAATGCGCAACTCATTATCTCCACCAACAATACCATTCTCAGCTTCTGACAAATATGGTGGAGTAACAATATTCTGAACTAACAACTTATGGTACAAAACCATACCATTAAAATCACGTAATAATTTATTTAAATTCAATTCGAAAATCTGATTAGCTTGCTCCATGCCTTCAAACCACCCCTTACGAACCGCCTCATTCCAAATCACCTTTTCTTCGGTAGTTTTAGGCAATAATGACCGATTAGGAGTTTCCGGTTTCTGAATATTAATTACTAAATATTGCTTCCAAGTTGGAGAAACAGTAATTAACTTTGGCATCTGAATAATTCGATAAACGCGATCTGAGGTAACAATCGTATCTTCATCCGCATGCTCAAAACGACAACTTCCCTCTACTAAGATTGGCGGTAAAACCTCACTTCCTAAAATCAGAAAGTTAAAATTAAAAATCGTATTAAGTTTATACTCGTAACGATTAAGCATCATATTTAAAGATCTAGCTTGCCAAGCAAGGCCGGACTGGGTGCCATATTCACGAGCAACTTGTTTAATAGTATTTTTACGAAGATTTTCCTTTGCTATACTTTCTGTTACTGCATTAATGTTAGGTTTTTCTGTAACTATTTTACCGCTACAACCAACCAATAAAGCAGCTAATATACAAAAACAATTCGGCCATTTACTCATGTTTCCTTTCCCCTACTACTTAATGTAACGCAACTCCAGCGTTTTATTTTTAACATCAACCACTACATTTGCTTTATGACCACATTGCAAATTAATATTCTTTAATACCTCACCTACCGTTGAATTCTTAGCCGACAAAGTAATCAAAATCGGCGTGCCAGATAACTTACCCAATATCCTATAACGATAACCCATCGACTTAGCTAAATATTTCATTAAATTGTCCACTGGACCATTCCAATCTAAAGAAATCAACTGTTCTAATTCAAAAACTTTCGGCAAATTACTATCTATATTTTTATGTCCATGAGGATGCAGATTTTTTTCTATTTCAGCTAACTCCGCTAACGACTGACTAACTGATTCCGCAGCCGCAGCTAATTTATTTTCAGCCACTACAAGATCCTTATCACCATACATAAGACGACCAGAAGGTGTTTTATAACCAGAGCAACCCGCAATAAATAATACCATACAACTCATTAAAATTCTCTTACACATATACCACCATCCTTAATATTTCTATAAGATATTATACATGATTTACTTTGTCAAGCTATATTCATCTTTGAGTCTATTTTTGATATACTCCGTTAACAATAGTAAATTATAGAAATAAACCATGAAAAAAACGCTATTTTTTTTAACCATATTAACGATTAGTTGTGGCAACTACGGCCCATTAAGCTTGCCAAAATTTGAACATAACTTACATGATAGCTACGCGTTTTTAAAGTGGTGAAACAAGATCCCCTTTTTCTTCTAACCATAATTTACGGTCATAAACTCTTTTTTTGGATAACAACAAATCAACCATTGCTATCGCTTCTTCAGGAGATGTAATTTGTACCAATTTTCTAGTTTTAGGATCCATCGTGGTTTCTTTTAATTGTTCAGGATTCATTTCCCCTAAACCTTTAAAACGCTGAATAATCACATTCCTATTTTTTTTATTTTGTAAAATTTTTTCCTTTTCTTGATCATCGATTGCATAATAAATTTCTTTACCTAAATCAATACGGTACAACGGAGGCACAGCAACGAAAACATGTCCATTTTCTATCAAAGGCAAAAAATGTTTTAAAAATAACGCATTCAACAAAGTTGCGATGTGTAACCCATCAGAATCAGCATCGGCTAAAATACAAATCTTGCCGTATCTCAAATTAGACAAATCACTGCTATTTGGCTCTACTCCCAATGCTATAGAAATATCCTGTATTTCCTGGGAAGATAAAATTTTATCCTTAGTAACTTCCCAAGTATTTAATATCTTACCACGAATTGGTAAAACTGCTTGAAAATTTCTATCTCTAGCTTGCTTTGCAGATCCACCAGCTGAATTACCTTCAACAATAAACAACTCAGTTTCTAAGGTTTTTAGAACACAATCTGCCAGTTTACCTGGTAAAGGCGGGCCATTAAAACGCTTTCTTGCAATTTTATTTTCAATATTATTACGTTTACGTGCATTAGCCAAACACAATTCCACTAAAATTTTACCGTACTCTACATGTTGATTAAGCCAAATACTCACACCGTCTCTAACTAAATTGGTTACTACTGCAGTAGCCGAACGCGATGTCAAACGTTCTTTAGTCTGCCCCAGAAATTGAGGATCTTCCATTTTTAATGCCAGCACAAACGAACAATTAGCTAAACAATCATCCGAAGACAACTTGATATTTTTAGCTAATTTATGCAATTCACAAAACTCTTTTATTGCCTCTAATATTCCAATACGAAATCCATTAACATGAGTACCTTGATTAGTCGGAATTAAATTAACATAACTATCCCCTATTAATGATACCTCCTCACTCCAACCCAATACTAAATCTAAAATGAAACCGTTGTAGCTTTGCTGTAAAACAATCAACTCTGGGAATAAAAGATTACAACTGGCTAAATGCTCATTTAAATACTCGTAAATACCCTGCCTATAATACCACACACAACTATATTCAGGAGTTACAAAATTAACTTTTAACCCAGGACATAAAAAACTTTTAGATTCTAACAATTTTCTTAAAATTTCAATTTGAAAATCAGTTTTATCAAAATATTCAGGATTAGGTATAAAAGAAATTTCTGTTCCCGTTTTAGTTTCATTCTCGCTTAATACCGTTAAAGATTGATAAACATCACCATTTAAAAAGCTAATTTGATATTTTTTAGAATCACGATAAATCAATGCCGTTAATTCTTTCGACAAAGCATTCACTACTGAAATTCCTACTCCATGCAAACCTCCAGAATAACGATATTGCTTTTTAGAAAACTTAGCTCCCGCATGAAGCTTTGTAAAAATTAATTCAGCTCCTGACACATTCAATTCCGGATGTAAATCTACCGGTATCCCTCGACCATTATCCTTAATTATTATTCGGTTTCCTTTTTCTATTATTACTGATATTTCCGTAGCATAACCTGCCAAAACCTCATCAATAGCATTATCGATAGCTTCTTCTGCTAAATGATTAGGCGAACTAGTATCAGTATACATTCCTGGGCGTTTTTTTACAGGCTCCAATCCGTTTAATACTTCAATTGCCGATGAATCATACATATATTCACAAACCATAAAATAAATTTACGCACAGTATACCAAATTTCACTAAAGGCAGTAAAATAAACGTTAAAATTTTGGTATAAATTAATAAGAGAATAATCCAAACACCATAACGTCTAAAAAATGAATACAAACTTATGTATTTATCGATTGGCATTAAAAATCTAAGTACAACTCCACCATCAAAAGTAGGAATAGGCAACAAATTGAAAAAACCTAACATAATATTTATCATAACCCCAGCCTGACACATCAGTGAAAAAAAACCACTAAATTGCATATCCAAGGTTGGATAAATAGTTAATAATTTAAATATCCCTCCCCACAAAAAAGCCATGATAAAATTAGAAAAGGGTCCTGCCAACAATACCAAAGCTTCATCACGAGCAATATTTTTAAAATTACGCGAATCAATAGGCACAGGTTTAGCCCAACCAAAAATAATTCCCATTCCAGACAATAAACATAATACTGGAAATAATACTGTCCCCATTAAATCTATATGTTTAAAAGGATCTAAACTAACTCTTCCTGACGCATAAGCAGTTTTATCACCTAATAAAAACGCTACTATAGCATGAGCTGCTTCATGCATAGTAATCGCCAATAAAATCGGCAAAATACAAATTGCCGCATGTTGAATAAGATTAAGATTTTGCATTAGTTATACTCAAAAAGTTTAATAATTTTTTTAATCCCATCGATCTTTTGCAATGCCTTCACCGCTAGATCGCTTTGTGAACGACTAACTAACCCCATAATATATACGATTCCATTTTCAGTCACTACTTTGGTATTAGAAGTATTTAACCCTGGAATAGTATAAAGTTGCATTTTTATTTTAGCAGTCAACCAAACATCTTTTTTACGCACCTCTTCGGAAGTAGGTTTTTGAATTTTAATCTCATCATACACCATTTTAATGTTAGTTGTTTTTTTCACTAAATTTAAAATTTTATCATGTAAATTTTGAGTAGGCGTTTGCCCAACTAATAAAACTACCTGATTAAATACCGTTACTGAAATGTGAGAACTACGATAAATCTCTTTGTCATTTTTTAATCTAGCCTCAATTACTATAGCTTGTTGGTGGTCTGAAACAATCACTTTTGAAGAACGGTGATCACCTAACCAAGTACCTACCACTGTTCCAACTCCTAAAGCCGCTGGGACACAAGCCGTCAAATTTAATGCCATAACTAAAAACATTAATAAATTTTGCATTAAAAATTCCTTAATTTTAACAACAAGACCGTAGGTACTTTACCGGTAGTATCTAAGTATAACTTCTTAGCTTTTTGATAATTATCAAATGCTTTCGGAGAATCATTTTTTTTAACAAAATAATCACCCCATAATTCGTAATTTTCTGCCCATTTTTTACTTCCTAAAATATCCAAATATTTTTTAGCCTCTTTTAAATCACCTTCTTCCAATAATATCCGTATTAACCGAAAACATGATATATTTTTTAATTCAGGAATTAAATAATGCCTTTGGTTCCAAATTAATGCACTTTTAGCCTTTTGATAATTACCATTTTCTACTTCAATTTTCGCTAGCCATAAATTCGCAAAACCAGCATATGTCGTTTTAGGATAATCATTAATTATCTGTTCAGCGTACAACTTAGCTCCACCAATATCGTGCTTATTTGCCATATCTACAAGTTGAACATAAAGTTTTGAAGCTTGTAAATTATAACTGTTATAATATTTTTTGTAACAAGTACTTACTATAATTAGCAACACCATCACCATGGTTATCGCTGAAAAAAAAATAAACCAACGATTATTTAAACCTTTTAATTGATCTAATTTTGATTTCATAACTTAACTCTTTGTTCAAAATATTTTACTAATTCCGTCATCGATATTATCTCTTCCTCCTTAGATTGTAAATTTATTATTTTACAATTCTCCTGACCAACGAACACTGCCATATGTGCTTTATTTGAAAAAGAACGCTTATAAAGATTACCTGCTTTAACTATTTCTGTAACAACATCATAACCAAGATTTCGCAATTCTTCAATCACCTTCCAAGGAAGTTTTTCAAAGCTATCACTACCTAAAAAAATAATATTTTGTAAAGAAATATCTCCAAACGAAATTAAATCTAACAATCGTTCCATACCTATAGCAAAACCACACGCAGGTGTTGCTTTTCCACCCATTTCCTCTACTAGCCTATCGTAGCGCCCTCCTGCACATACCGTATTTTGTTGACGATCATCAATTAATTTCCATTCAAAAACAGTCTGATTATAATAATCTAACCCTCTAACCAAACGTTGATTAACTACAAATGGAATATTTAATTCACTTAAAACCTTCATTAAATTTTCTAAACGATTTAAAGAAAATGATGATAAATAATTAGAAATTTTAGGAGCATTTTCAATTAAATTCTGCATTTCAGGAACTTTACTATCCAATAAACGTAAAGGATTTTTCTCTAAACGAATTTTCATATTTTCATCTAAAACATCTAAATATTTATTAAAATATTCAACCAAAATTTCTCGATATTTAAAACGTTCTTCAATTTCACCAATGGAGTTTAATTCTAAAACCATTTTAGAAGATATCCCCAAAATTTGCCACCAACGCCAAATTGCCAATAATTGTTCTGTTTCCACTTCTATTCCTGAAAAACCAAATGCTTCAACCCCAAACTGGTGAAACTGACGATATCTACCTTTCTGAGGACGTTCATGCCTAAACATCGGGCCATAATAAAAAAATCGCTGTTTCTGATTATGTAATAAACCATGTTCTAATCCAAAACGTACGGTACTAGCGGTACCTTCTGGCCTTAAGGTTAACTCTTCATTGTGATCTTTAAAAGAATACATTTCCTTTTCAACAATATCCGTTGCCTCACCAATCGATCTATTAAACAATGCTGTTTTCTCTAAAATAGGAAAACGAATCTCTTGATACCCATATAGTTGAATATTATCTATTAATTTTTTTTCCAAACTTACCCATTTTTCTACCTTATCAGGTAAAAAATCTTGCATTCCTCTAACCGCCGTTATACCTTTCACCCTTTCACCCTTTATTTACATACTTAATACTAAATACTACACCCAACCCGCCTAAAATATTTCCTAAAGTAACAAAAATTAAATTTTTACACAAAAAAGGTAGCAACGGTGAATTAGATGCAGACCATATAAACATATTAGCAACTGAATGTTCGAAACCTAAATAAGCAAAGGGTACAATATGTATCGTTACTGCTAAAAATTTCTCTAAATAATTTTCTCGATGCGCTGCATGGTAAATTGCACTACAAACCAACCAATTACATAAAATCCCTTTTATTACCAATTTTATCCAAGGAATTTGCATCTTAATATCAAGTAATAACATAAATTTATCCGGTGCAGGACCTTTACCTAATCTACTCAAGGTATATGCGCCCAAAAAATTACCTAAATAAACAAAACATAATTTCCCCCAGTTTTTCAAACTAGGATTTACTAATCCCCATAAAATATCCCCTGTAAATAATTCTGCTTGGTGAATAATAATCAACATTAAACTAAAACAAAATAAAAAAGCACCTAGTATTTTATTAGGAGTAATAGTAAACATCCAAGCACCTAAACCTACCCACATACCTGCCCACCAACTATCAAATAGCCAATGTTTTTTATTCATTTTTTGTAATAAATTTTGATAAAAATCTTCAGACAACTTAAGCATAATTAACCTTCTTACATTTTAATCTATAAATTTTTTTAGTAATTTCTACCAATATCAAAGGTATTAAACTACCCAACAAAACCACTACCCAACCCCAAATGTTTAATTTAGCCAAATCTAAGAAATTACGAATAGCAGGCACAAAAGCAATTATTAATAAAAATCCTAGACTTACGCCGATTAATTTTTCTAAAACACGATTACGTAATAAACGAATTTGTTTCAAAAAACTATTTGAATCAGAACGCATATCTAAAGCATAAATACTTTGAGTTAAAATTATAGTATAAAAACTAATTGTAGATGCTATCTGATGACTATAATTAAATTCTGCTAAATAATAAACAAATAAACCTGTAATCGCCATATAACTACCGTATAAAAAAATTTTCCACAACATTTGACGATTAAAAATTCTATTATTACATGGTATTTGATCCATAATCCCAGGTTCTGGAGGATTCAACCCTAATCCCAACGCTGGAAAAGTATCAGTTACCAAATTAAGCAATAATATTTGAATAGCAGTCAAAGGAGACAGATGATTTAATAATAATGCGCTGGCAACTATGATTAATTCAGCAATATTCCCCGATAACAAATATTGAATAATTTTTTGTAAATTTTGATAAATACGTCGCCCTTCCTTAATAGCACTAACTATCGTAGCAAAATTATCATCTAACAAAACCATATCCGCTGCTTCTTTAGCTACTTCTGTACCACTGCCCATTGCAATACCAATATTTGCAGCTTTCAATGCTGGAGCATCGTTTACTCCATCTCCCGTCATAGCTACTACCTCATTTTGTTTTTGATAAGCCTGAACTAACAACAATTTTTGATGCGGAGCTATCCTCGCAAAGACACACGTATTTTTTAACGCTAATACTAACTGATCCATCGACATTTTTTCTATTTCTTGTCCAGTTAATACCCCATTAATTCTATTCAATAAACCTAATTGCTTGGCAATTGCTAAAGCCGTGTCAGGATGATCGCCAGTAATCATTGCTAATTTAATACCTGACTTTTGACAAATTTTAATACTTTCTATCGCTTCAGGTTTAGGAGGATCGATCATTCCCACTACACCTAAAAAAATGAACTTATTTTTTTTATCAATTTTTTTAGCTAAAGCTAAAGTTCTTAGAGCTTTTTTAGCCAATCCATCATTAAATTCAATAATTTTTTTATATAAATTTTTATCTAATTCAACAACGCCATTCTCTGTTAAAATAGTACCACATAAACCTAAAACTTCATCTAAAGCTCCTTTTATAAAACTACTACCATCTTCATGAACAGTAATCATATAACGATTTTCTGAGCAAAAAGGAACTTCTTGCACCCGAGTATTACTGTTTCTAATACTATCAATATCATAACCTAATTCACGCGCTAAAAATAAAAATGCTCCTTCTGTTGGATCACCCAAAATTTTATCATCTTCTTTATTATCAAAGTTTGCGTTATTACAAAGCACACCGCAACTTAATAATTCTCTCATCAAAGGAGTATCAGAAAATTCAACTGCATTAAAATCATCCAATAACGACAATCCAACCTGAACAATCTTCATCCTATTCTGAGTAAGAGTACCAGTTTTATCACTACATATTACAGTAACTCCCCCTAATGTTTCTACCGCAGGCAAAAAACGTATTAAAGCTTTTTGTCTTGCCATGCGTTGTACACCAAAGGCCATCGTCATGGTTGCTAAAGTAGGCAATCCTTCTGGAATAGCTGAAATTGCTAAAGCAGAGGCAATTATTAACAAAGGCAACCATGGTTGCTGATAATAAAAATTTGAAACTAAAATTAGTCCGGCAATAAGTACAGCAATCCAAGTAATTAATTTACCAACTTCAGCTAATTTTTGTCGAATAGGCGTAGCTAATTCTTCAGTATGCGCCAATAAATTGGCGATTTTGCCCATTTCTGTAGACATTCCAGTAGCAGTAACAATACCTACTCCATTACCACAAACTACAACCGAACCAGAGAAACCATAATTGATACGCTCAGCTAAAATGGTTTCTTCTGGCAATACTACTACTTTTTTATCAATCGGCAACGATTCTCCTGTTAAAGCAGCTTCTTGAACTTTCAATCCGCTTAACTCTATCCAACGCAAATCAGCAGGTAATACATCTCCTTCATTGGCATAAACTATATCGCCAGGCACAAGCTGTTCTGAAGAAATATTTATTTTTTTACCATTCCTAATAACCATAACCTTTGGAATAGTCATCTTACGGAGAGCATTTAGAGTATTTTGAGCTCGATACTCTTGAAAAACACAAAGAATAATATTTATAAAAACAATTACAGTAATAATAATCATTTCGCTCCATTCCTTTAAAATAGACGAAACAATCACAACCCCCAATAAAATTAAATTCATTGGATCTTTAAATTCTCTACTTATACGTTGAAATAGAGAAACACCGCTCTTGCTATTTAATACATTACTACCATAAAAATCTAAACGTCTTTCAACCTCTCTTTCACTTAAACCATCTTTGGATGAATTTAAATGCTGATAAACTGCATCTAAATCTAAACTATGCCATTTCACTTCCATAATAATCCTCTCCTCCTTTTCCTTGAGAATCACAAATATTTTTAGATAAAAAATCAGCTATATAATTAATTAATTCATTAGTTCCATCTTTTTCTAAAGAAGAAACTACAAAATATGGTTCTTGCCAATTAATTTTTTTTAAAAATCTACTCACTTTTTCTTGAGTTTCCCGTTCCATGCATAAATCCTTTTTACTAAAAATTAACCAACGAGGCTTATTTAACAAATCATTCTGATATTTTTCCAATTCTTTCAAAATTATATAATAATCTTTTTCTAAATCACTACTCAAATCAATTAAATGTAATAATATCCCTGTCCTAGATAAATGCTTTAAAAAACGAATACCTAAACCAGCACCTTCTGCTGCTCCTTCAATTAAACCCGGAATATCAGCCACTACAAAACTACGCTTTCCCGCTTTAACAACCCCTAAATTAGGATACAAAGTTGTAAAAGGATAATCAGCAACTTTAGGGCGTGCTGATGAAATACTACGAATTAAGCTAGATTTACCAGCATTAGGCAATCCTAATAATCCCACATCAGCAATCAATTTTAATTCTAAACGCAAATTAAGCATTTCTCCAGATTTACCGTAAGTAAATTTTCTAGGAGCACGATTAGTACTGGATTTAAAACGTAAATTACCTAGACCTCCCTTTCCTCCTCTAGCCAAACAAAAAGGCTCATTACTCATTAAATCAACAATCAATTCTTCAGTATCCAAATTGTAAATCATGGTACCCTTTGGCACTTTAATGTACAAATCATCACCTGATTTACCGGTACATTGACTACCCATCCCATTTTGACCATTTTTCGCTTCAAAATGTCGAGTATAACGATAATCAACTAAAGTATTCAGTTCTTGATCAACTACAACATAAACACTACCACCATCTCCGCCATCTCCACCATCTGGACCACCAAAAGGAATAAATTTTTCTCTCCGAAAACTACTACAACCGTTTCCTCCATCACCAGCTTTTACTCTTATAATTACTTCATCAACAAATCGCATATTTTATTACTCAAATTTATCCACTCCTGAATATTTAACTCTTCAGGTCGCTTATCCCCATATTTCCCTAATATTGTTTGATAACCAACCAAACTATTTTTTAACATTTTTCTTCGAACATTAAAAGCCTTGCTCACTATACTGGAAAATAATTGCTTATCTTTTATCTGATACGGCAATACTCTAGGCTCAGCAACCAAAAAAGTTGATTCTACCTTAGGTACCGGATAAAAAGCATCAGCAGGCAAATTAAAACTTTCTTTAACTTCAAAATCTAACTGAAACATTATTGATAATTTACCAAAATTTTTTGTTCCAGGTAAAGCTTTTAATCTATCAGCGACTTCTTTTTGCAGCATCACTCCTAAACGTTCTATTTTTTCTACCATCTCTATAAACTTGAACAATAAAGGAGTTGAAATATTATAAGGCAAATTACCAACAACAATCAACGGGGCAGTCAAACAATGATAATCAAATTTTAATGCATCTTGCTGATAAATAGTTAACCCTAAAAACCGTCTTTTTAAATCCGGAACCAAATCACGATCTAACTCAATGGCTACCAATTTTTTGGTTCTTTCAAACAATAATTCCGTTAAAGCTCCTTTTCCCGGACCAATTTCAACTAAAAGCTGATCTTTAATTTGCAACAATTCCACTATACGTTGCAAAGCTACACGATCACGCAAAAAATTCTGCCCAAACCTTTTTTTCGGTCTAAACATTAATTTGCTGCCCCATTTTAACGTGTGTTCCTATTTTTAGGCTAGTTTGCAACACTTTAGGCAATAAAACAATGACCGTAGACCCAAACTCAAAATATCCAATTTCTTCGCCTTGTTCAAAAGAAAATTTCATCGCATCATAAGTAAAATCAGCTATCTTGCCCGATAACTCTGGTTTCCATCTCATCCTAATACTACCTACTCCAAAAGCCCCAACTAAAACCATCGCTAACTCCCCCCAAGCAGTATCAAAATATACAATTATTCGCTCATTTTTAGCAAATATATTTGGATAATAATCAGTTAATTTCGGATTCACCGAAAAAAAAGTACCCGGAACATAAGTCATTTTTTTCAAAGTACCAGCAATAGGCAAATGAACCCTATGATAATCCCGAGGAGATAAATAAAAACATCCAAAACTGAAAAAATCATTATTTTTATAATCGTTTTTTCCCAGTAAATCAGCTAAATTAAAGCTTTTGCCTTTAGCATTAATTAAAGTATTATCACGTATTTCTCCCCATTGATACAATATACCATCAACAGGAGATAAAAAATTATTGGGATTTTGAACAATAAAGCGAGCCCCTTTTTTCAAAGACCGTGCAAAAAAAGCATTAAAACTGGGATACTGACGATAATCTTCAAGCGCCGCCTCTTTTAAATCAATATCATACAATTTTATAAAAGAACTTATCAAAAAATTCTTTAATTTCGGACGAGTACTGCTAGCCAACTTTCCTAAAACCTGAGATAACCACTTCTGTAACATAAACAATAAATAACCTTAACCGGGCTAATATAACCCAAAACCGTGTCGAAAAGCAACCTATGAACATCAATAAAACGACGATTGCAGTGAAGAAAAAGATAATTCTTCTTCATCATCTAACGTGTCATTCTCTCTATTTTCGTTTGCAGCTGATTGTCGATGAAAATTAATTAATCTTATAACCATATTTTGAATATTATATAAACGTTGTACTTCTTCTCTATAATTATCTTTATTATATGACATTTCATATTGAATATTTTCTATAGATTCACCTTCAGTTAACAACTTTAATGTTTGCACTAAAAATGGCCCACAAAACTTATCCTCTCCATCAATATACCAAAATCCATCCTCATGAAGTACTCGATTTACTACTTGAGGACGTTTTTCATTATCAAATACTTTATCTGCTGCTAACAAAGTTTGAAGTTCATTATTCATAGGATAACCCATCGGATCAATATAAATAAACTTACCTTCATCTTTTACCAACGCTACCCAATGATTATTAGTAAGCCCATCTTTTAAACTACTATCCAATACGTTAACTCGCATTGGAATAATAAATTTTTCATTATCTTGAAACTCAGACCCTCCTAATGCAATTTTTAACTTTTCAATATTATCTATAACTCCATATTCTGAGCTTAATAAACAATAATTTTCCGGTAAAATTTCGGTCAAAAGCTTCCGAACTATTTCATCCGAATAGGCTTTAATTCCATCATCTATTATTAACCAACCGTTATCCATTCCACGTTTATCATAATATTTAAACAAACCTGCACTAATCTTTTCACTAATTTCACCCATTTTTTCATATTCATTGGACACAACCATTCTAAACCAATCAACAATGTCATCGTTATTACTGAACATAATTTTTTGCCCACCATCAAAAAGATGGTATAATGCCAGATATCTTAGCAACACTGGACCGTATTTAGTAGTATCTTCGCGTCGACCCCCTCCTATCTTTGCAACAATACTTTTCTTTTCTTTATCTTCAATTGAAGAATATATCAATAAATAATTACTCATTATTTCAGAATGCTTCTTAACACAAATTACGTCATTGCTAATTGATGAACACTCCATGCTATCGCGATCATCGCAAGAAAGCAAAATTTTACTCGACTCTAACAAAACACTCAGTTCAGGAAGTACATTTTTCGACTGCACAGTATCAAAATCCATATAAATTCCACCAAATGCATACAAAATCATACACCTAGCTATATCACTAGCTGCTCCATAATTGGGCGCACTATTTTGAACATTTTCAGGATTTCTAAAATAGTCAATTAATTTTCTTAATTCTGATTCTACTCCTAAAATCCTTAATGCTTTTAGCTTTTTACGTAACAAATTATCTTTATCAAAATTAAGCACCAGAACTCTAGGAATACCTTCGTCAACAATACTATCAAAATTTTCCGATACTTCAATTGACGGTCTATTATTTCGCAAAAAACTTATTGATGACCCATACGAATTACTATCCGTCCATAAACAAATTTTATAATGCGGATTTTTAATCGCCCAACCTACAAGCCTCTCCATATTATAATTAACTTTCTCACCAATTTTCTTAACAATGTTTCCATGAGGATCCGCTTGTAATATTGGGGAAGAAACTTTAGTTATTTCGCGACCAAACCAAATAAAATGCAACAAATTTTCTTGCGTGTCACCTGGATACATACTAGCCACCTAAAGATTATTAATTGTAATTTAATATTTGATAGCATATATAAAATTTAAAGTAAAGATATATTTAAATTATCAAATAATTAATAAACATTAAAATCAACAAAATATTTATGTTATAACAATAAAATTCCGCCT
>JAZNNJ010000012.1:0-14507 GCA_045580225.1 Gammaproteobacteria bacterium
AATTTATTTTGATATTCCTTTTGTTCTAACATCGATTACCCTCATCTTAGGCGGGACAGTTTTGCTGGACAAATTGTATTTAGCGGGAAGACGTTTAAAGTTTAATTTGCAACAACCTTCTAGGTTAGTAATAATTGCGCATGATTTATTTCCAGTATTTTTAACTGTATTATTAATTAGATCTTTTGTTTTTCAACCTTATCGGGTACCTTCTGGTTCTTTAATGCCAACGATTATGCCAGGTGATTTTATTTTAGTAGAACAATACCGATACGGACTACGCTTACCGGTGTTAAATACTAAAATTTTACCGTTAAGTAAACCCAAATACGGCGATTTAGCACTGTTTCGTTACCCTCCTGATCCAAGCAAAATCTTTATCAAACGTATTGTAGGTTTACCAGGGGATCATGTTGTTTATCAAAACAAACAGTTATTTATAAATGGCGAAAAAATGGAATACAAAGATATTGGCAGAACTTTAGATAAGAGCACTTCGCCACCTTTACCGGCAACATTAAAAGTAGAAAATTTAAAAGGCATAAATCATTTTATATACCAAAAAGATTATAATATTGCTCCAGAAGTAGACTGCATCGTTCCTCTCAATCACTTTTTTGTGTTAGGAGATAACAGAGATAATAGTAATGATAGTCGAATGTGGGGTATGGTACCAGAACAAAATCTGGTTGGTAAAGCAATTTTAATCTGGTTCAGTTGGGATCCAATGCATTATCGCATTCGATTTAATCGGGTGGGTAAATATTTATATCAACAAAAATTCGCAGAATGAAATTAAATTAGAAATGTTAGATATCGGTTATTCCTTTAAGGATAAATGTTGGCTAGAAAAGGCACTGCGTCATCGCAGTTTAGGCCAAAACACTAATGAACGTTTAGAGTTTTTGGGAGATGCTATTTTAGACTTTTTAATTGGTGAATTGTTGTTTATTCGTTACCCCAATTTAAATGAAGGACAGTTAAGTCGTTTAAGATCCAATCTAGTTAATAGCGAAACTTTAGCGACATTGGCAGAAAACTTAAATTTAGGCAATTATTTACAATTTAAAAGTTCTGATTTAAGTATAGATAACTTATCAACGTCACATCGTTCTATTTTAGCCGATGCTATGGAAGCATTAATTGGAGCTATTTATTTAGATGGAGGTTTAGAAGTTGTTAAAAATAAAATTTTAGAATGGTATAATCCTATTTTAGACTGCCCTGTAATTAGTAAAGATGCCAAAACTCGTCTACAAGAATTAACTCAAAAACGTAAATGGCATTTACCCAAATATGATTTAGTTGGAGAGCGCGGAAAAGATAATGCTAAGATTTTTAAAATAAAAGGCGAAATAAAAGAAGCTAAATTAATCGTATTAAAAGAAGGTCGCACTAAAAAACAAACAGAACAAGCGATAGCAGAAACTTTGTTAAATTTATTAGGTGAATAATGGAAAAAACTTATGCTGGATACGTAGCAATTATTGGTCGTCCTAATGTTGGTAAATCGACCTTGCTTAACCGCTTAATCGGTAAAAAAATTAGTATTGTGAGTCGCAAAGCACAAACTACTCGTAATCATATTTTAGGAATAGATAATTTTAATAACTATCAAACTATTTATCTGGATACTCCGGGAATTTGTTTATCGCCAAAAACTCTTTTAAGTAATTATACTAACCAGGTAGCTTATCAATTTTCCAAAGATACCGATTTAATTTTGTGGGTAATTAGTGGCACAAAATGGAAACCAGAAGACACCGAAATTGCTGAAAAACTAAAAGCTTCGACTATTCCTATTATACTCATTATTAACAAAATAGATCTTGTTAAGGATGTTGAAAAATTAAATTCATTCAAAGAAAAAGTCATAAAACTTTTTGATTTTAAGCAAATATTTACTTTATCAGCTAAATATGATCCCAGCTTAAATGAACTAAGACAAAATATTCATCAATATTTACCAGAAAATCCTTGGTATTTCCCTGAAAATCAAGTTACTAATCGAAGTAAGTCGTTTTTAATCGCAGAAATAATTAGAGAAAAACTAACTCGTTTGCTCGGTGGAGAATTGCCTTATTCTTTAACAGTAATAGTCGATCGCTTAGAAGAAAATAAAGATATCATTAAAATCTTAGCTACTATTTACGTAGAACGACGTGGACAAAGAATTATTATTATTGGTAATAAAGGAGAAAAAATTAAAGAAATAGGTGTTCTATCAAGAATTGATTTAGAAAAAAATTTCGAAAAAAAAGTCTTCTTATCTTTATGGGTTAAAGTAAAAAGCAACTGGACACGAGATCCTAAAATTTTATCATCCTTAGGTTATGATGAAGTTTAATTACCTATATCACAAAAATTTTTTTAATTACATTTTATTGCCTTTTAGTTGGCTTTACAGAATAGTTTTTTGGATAATAAAAAAATGGCCTAGAAAAAAAATAAATCTACCTGTACCCTTGATAGTTATCGGAAATCTAACAGTTGGTGGTAACGGCAAAACTCCATTAATTATTGCTTTAACTAATTATTTACAAGCCAAAAATTACCGAGTAGGACTTTTAACTAGAGGATACAAAGGTAGTAATCGTGGTACTATTTTAGCAAAATCAAGTAGTTCTGCTGACCTAATAGGAGATGAAGCTTTAGTTTTAGTTAAAAATTGTAATGCTCCGGTAATTGTCTCTCCTAAAAGAGAAGATGGCATACAAAAATTAATAGACCTAGGTTGCAACCTTATTTTAAGCGATGATGGTTTACAACGAGCCAAATTACCACGTACATTAGAAATTGTAGTAATAGATGGTTTACGAAATTTTGGTAACGGTTTTTGTTTACCTGCAGGACCGTTACGTGAATTACCTGACAGATTAAAAACAGTAGATTTAACGATTACTAATTTAAATCACCAACCTAAAACAAATCAAAAAATAAAATACACTATGCATCTCAGAGCTTTACATTTTCAGAACTTAATAACAGGTAAAAAAATTGACATAAAGGATTTTCCGAAACAAAAATTTTTAGCAATAGCCGCAATAGGTAATCCAGAAAAATTTTTTGCTACATTAAAAAGTTTAAATTTTATTTTTGATAAATTAGCTTTGCCAGACCACGATACTATTTGTCCAGAAAAAATACCTAAAATTGTTAATACTATTGTCGTAACTGAAAAAGATGGAGTAAAATTATCTAATAAAAATATAGATGACAATTGGTGGTTTTTAAAGGTAGAAACGGTCGTTGACCAAGAATTTTTAAAAACATTAGAAAATAAATTAATGGATGTAAAAAACAAAGGAAATTATAATAAAGAATAAACTGTTTTATTATAATCATTTTAAATTTAGACTCGATTTTTATTAATAAACAGGTTATGATTTTTTATGTAGCTAATGTAAGAGAAGTATTATGTGGTTTTTTAAAAATAAAAAACAAAAAGAATTAAAAACAAATAATGAAAAAGTTGAAAAATCTTCTTGGTGGCGAGGTTTAAGAAAGACCAGTAGTAAATTTTTGGAACTATTTCAACATTTATTTAAATTTTCTGCCCCTGAAGAAGTGTATAATTTTTTAGAAGAACGTTTACTAATGGCCGATTTAGGACCTAAAGTAACAGCAGATATTCTATCAATGATTAAAAAAGAAAAAATTAAAGAACCACAAATAATTTTAGATAAAGTAAAACAATACTTAATTCAACTACTAGAAAATAACCAAAAAGATTTTGTTTTGTGTGAAAATCAACCTACTGTAGCTTTATTTATTGGAGTAAATGGTGCAGGAAAAACTACTACTATTGGTAAAATAGGAGAACAATTTAAAAAACAAAATAAAAAAGTAATTTTTGCAGCAGGAGACACTTATAGAGCGGCAGCAATTGATCAACTTAAAATTTGGGGAGAGCGTTTAAATATCCCAGTAATTAGTCAAAAACCAGGAGCAGATAGCGCAGCAGTTAT
This sequence comes from Gammaproteobacteria bacterium, assembly GCA_045580225.1. GTDB lineage: Bacteria > Pseudomonadota > Gammaproteobacteria > UBA9339 > UBA9339 > CAUUCF01. The sequence continues at coordinate 3,969 of JAZNNJ010000012.1, forward strand.
TTTCGACGCTTATCAAGCAACTAAAGCTCGTAAATATGATTTATTATTAGCTGATACTGCTGGACGATTGCATAACAATTCCAATTTAATGAATGAATTAAAAAAAATAGAGCGTTGTTTAAAAAAACAAAATGATCAATTACCACAGGAAATTATTTTAATTTTAGATGCTAGTATCGGTCAAAATGCATTACAACAAGTAGAAGAATTCAGTAAGAATTTAAAAGTTACGGGGTTAATTTTAACTAAAATGGATGGCAGCGCTAAGGGAGGAGCAATTTTTTCGATTAGCAAAACTACCAAGTTACCAATTTATTACGTGGGTGTAGGAGAAAAAAGCGAAGATTTGCTACTTTTTAATCCCAAAAAGTTTGTAGAGGCAATTTTTGAAGACTAAATATATTAGTATATTTTTAATAGGAGTATTATACGGAAATTTTTGGTTAGCTGATTTATTTTTGAAACAGAATATTATTTCTTTTCAAGAACAACTAACTAAGGCTTTAGCTTTTAGTTTAATATTAAATACTAATAGTTTAGAATTTGCTCAAGCGATTGTTAATGAACCGGAAATTGCCAGCGGAGAATATTACGATCATGAAAATGGCAAAAAAATTTTAGCAGAACAATTAGCTATTAATCCTGGTACATTAAAGGATTTAGCATTACCTGAAGTTCTGATAATACATCCTAATCTGTTAAAATATGAAGACTGGAAAAATTTGATTGAAAAATTAAAAAAATTAAGTGGTGTTTCAGCAATTATAGAACCAAATTACGATGTACTAACCCTTTTTCAAATACAAAATAATCTATTAACGCAACAAAAAATTTTACATTCATTAAATATTTTAGTTACTATTGGTCTAATATTTATAGGTAAATCTTTAAAGGATTCGAAAAATAGCTCCTTAATTAGCATATTATTCTTTAGCGGGGGTATAGCTTTAGTTATTAACCGATATTGTCTAATGGTATTAAATAGATTACTTATCTCAATTATTTGCTTTATCATTGGAATATTACTAAACAAAAAAACTATATATAAAGATTGATTATTATCTAAAATTTAAATCTCGATTTTCCATACATTTATAAAACAAGATCTGCATAAAAATATAATAAAATTATATTATTCAATATGTGTAATAATAATTTAATTTTTAGACTATAAAATTATTAAGATAATAAGCTACTTTGATATAAATATGAATATTAAATTAAAACGACAATTATTTTTACCACTGATACTAATTATTAGCAATATTGCGCTAGCTGAAACTGTAATACCTAAACAATGGACACCTTTTTTAAAACAAGATCCTAAATTAAAACAAGAAATCTTAAATTTAGCTATTAATGCGTATTATAAAATAAAACAAACTAATAAAAAAATAAAACCAATAATAACAGTTATTGATTATTCTTTACCCTCTTCAACAAAACGCTTATGGGTATTAGATTTAAACCAAAAAACAATTTTATACAATTCCTTAGTTGCACATGGACAAAATAGCGGCGATCAACTAACAAAAAAAGTTTCTAATAATAAGGGCAGCCACCAAACTAGCGTAGGAGTATTCTTAACCGGCAAAACTTACCATGGAAAAAATGGTTATAGTTTAAAACTACATGGATTAGAAAAAGGATTTAATAATAATGCTTATCAAAGAGGCATTGTAATACATGCCTCCAAATACGTTAATGAATATTATGTAAAAAAAATAGGTCGCATCGGACGTAGTTGGGGTTGCCCGGCAATAGAATCGAAATTAACTAAAGAAATAATTGATACTATTTGTAATGGAACAATGCTTTTTTCTTTTTACCCAGATGATAAATGGTTAAACTCATCTTCTTATGTATCTCCTAAATTTTATAAAAACAATTTTAGTTAATATTATTGATTTATTTTAAGTTTGTATTTATAATCTTGAGTTGGGTTGAACTATCGATGATGAGAAAATGAGTGTTACAACACTAGCTAATTTTATTGTTAATCATTGGTTACTCTGCAGTTTAACTTTATTTGTGGTAATTGCGTTAGTATTAGAAGAATTCAGAGACCAAGGAAATAGTCGGGGTTTATCTTGCGAACAATTAGTTGCTTTAATAAATCATAAAAAAATAAAATTACTTGACTTAAGAAAGCCAGAATCTTTTAAATCAGGACATATTAGGGGATCGGTGAATATTAATAAAAACGATTTAGAACCTAATTCTAAAGTAGAAGCAATTGTGTTAATTAACGAAACCGGTAAAATACCGCTTTCTTTCTTAAAACAGATAGGCAAAAATGGCTATTTTTTAATCGGAGGTATTGACGCTTGGCGACGAACAAAATTGCCTTTAGAAAAATAAAATATTATATAAATTTAAAGAGGGAAGAATGACAAATACCAATAATACAACAAACAATGAATTTGGAATTAATAGGTTATATGTAAAGGACTTATCCTTAGAAGCACCGAATGTACCCCAAATCTTTCAAGGGGAATGGAATCCGAACATTGAATTAAATTTGGATGTACAACACAGCAGCGTGTCAGATGATTTTTATGAAGTAGTTTTATTTGCTAGATTGACAGCTAAGATCAAAGAACAGGTTGCCTTTATTATCGAAGTAAAACAAGCGGGTATTTTTACAATTAAGGGATTCGATGGAATACAAAAGGAACAGGTATTGGAAATTTTCTGCCCCAATGTTTTGTTCCCATATTTGAGAAATGTAGTGTCAGAAACATTGGTATCGGCTAGTTTTCCTGTTGTCTACTTATCTCCAGTGAATTTTGAGGCTATATTTATGGAGAAACAGAAAAAACAAAACGAAAGAGAAAACAAAAATAATTAAGTTAATTAGTTTTAGGGGGTGATCGGTTTCGACGTAGATAGCGAGACCAGAGAAGCACGTCGAGGAAGTAGTCTTACTCGTAAAATATGGCTATAAAATTATAAACGCCAACGATAGAAACTTTGGTGAATCTTTAGCTTTAGCTTGCGCTTAAGCTGAGTCCGTAAGCAAGAAAAGCTTATGTTTCTTGCCGTGCGGTCATATTACATAAGCGTACAATATAAGATAGTTTGAGTCGATATTGTTCACACAATTTCAAACTAATAGAAGAATAGGATGTTTATTTTCGATTCTTTTTATGAAACAAATAATAAACTAAACGTGTAGCGTCAAAGGTTTAGGATTTGCGGACGCGGGTTCGATTCCCGCCGCCTCCATTGTTATTTATGTATAGTTTTGCGTGAATTTCTTTGTCCACTTTGCGAATTTGGGCAAGGGTAATTTTTTAGGAGAAAGTTAGAACACTAGCGAGTTTGGGGGGAAAGTAGTGTTTCAATTTAACAACTTCAGAACTAATATGTTGCACATGGAAAGTAATTATATAAATATAAAAAATCGCAAAAGCTAAAGAACACCCGTTCATTAAGGTTACAAATCAATAAACCTAACAGCTCATATATAGCAAGAGAGGTTTAAATAAACGGAGGAACTTCATACGAAATCCTTTATTTAACATCAGAACCTAAAATCCAAGAATTACTTCATACCGGATAAACAAAATCAATGGCACTTGTTCCATTAAATCAACCGATAACTTTTGTGGCTGAGAGCGCAAAATTAACAACACTCGCAAGAGTTGATATTGTTGTAGCTTTAAAAGAATAATATGATGGGAGTAATGCTATTATTAGTTTAAACTTGGACCATCATACTGTAATCCATTAATTTGAATAACAGGTAGGGCGAAAAAAGCCGTCTCAATTCCTGCAAGACCTTATCTTCGACTTACAGAAGATGGCTACCCAAAAATTTTGGTAGAAACTAGAGCATTTTTTCAGTAAGTTTTTTAATGAAAAAATGTTATGTAAGTTAGAAATTTACAACAACTGTAAATCCTATGAGAAATCACTTTTTACAATGGAAATGAATTGTGGATTAAGAATTGCTGATATTTTAGCACTAAATATTGAAGATGTCAGGAGTAAAGGAGTAAAAATGACATCCAATTAGCAGAAAAGAAAACTAGTAAATTTAATCCCCTATTAACAGCAAATTAGAAGAATATACCAAAAGCAAACGTTCTGATGAACCTCTATTCATAACTATATTTGAAAATAAAAAACTCGGAACTCATACTTTAAAGAAAACCTTTGGTTATCATCATTACAAAAAATATAAGGATGCTGCTATGCTACAAAAGATTTTTAACCATTCCAATCCAACAGTTACTTTGAGATACATCAGGATCGAACAAGACCAAATTGATGAAAGTTATACTAATTTTATTTTATAGAGGTGAAAATCTTATATATTACACATTACAATACATTTGATTGTATTTTCTAGAATTTGCTTATTTTGGGGATCTTAATGCAAGATTAGCAATTAGAGCAGGTGCTAGTGCAGTTGTTGTAGACGGTGCTACGAGAGATTTAAATCAAACTAAATCATTAAACTTGCCTGTATTTTGTCTAAATTATAATGCTGCTGATGTTTGTAAGAAAGCAACTTTAGATTATATAAATAAGCCGATAAAAATACAAAACGAACTTGTAAACCCCGGGGATTTAATATTTGCAGATGAATGTTCTCTAGTAATTATTTATAAAAAAACTGAAAATGTAGTTATAGAAAGGATTTTGAATGTATTAGATAATGAAAAGAATATTGCAAAGGATATTTTACAAAATATTGATACTAAAACAATTCTAAAAAACAGAGGGAGTTTTTAATGGTAGGTATGTCTAAATACCATTTTCTACTATGTAACCTAGTATCTAATATATTGTGTATCAACACTCCAAATCATTAACTACGACAAATTATCAATTTAATATTTTCAAAATTACTAACATCGATAATCATTCTAATATGATACTGGATATTTCCCTATAAATTGACATATATTTTTTAACGCGTATTATTAGTAATAAACTCAGTAAATATATTAGTTATAATTTTTTATGATACAAAATAGAAGCGCGGTAAATGCGATGATTTTGCGGTATTGTTCTTTTTTAAAAAAAATTAATTATATTCCAGTTAATGGAAATTTTTTTCGTAAAGACTTAAGCAGTGAAGTTTCTGAAGATTTGTTAGCTTATTTGAAACAAATATATTTAATTTTAACTAATGAATTAAATATTTACTCAGATGATAAACAATTTGCTAAGTTATTAAAAGATATATCTTTTTTTTTAAAATCTCATGTATTATTCAATGGAATGATTGTAGATATTAAGCATCATGTAGCAATCTTAGTCATGGAAACAATTCAGATATTTACCTATCATAAAGGTCATATTTCTTATAATGAAGAAAAATGTGTGTTAGATAAGTTGATGTACATTGGACGTTTCGGTAACACAGAACAGATAAATTTATGCAGAAATTTGTTAGTATTAAAAAAGAAACTTTTAAGAGAAGTTACCTTTTCAAAAGCTCTAGAAGTATTACCAGCTTAATTTAATGATAATTATTTCTGTATTTATTACACTAAATGTGCTACTGTAACATCGGTATTAATTTTTAATTTATTAAATATGAAAATAAGAAAAGCAGTTTTTCCTGTAGCAGGCTTGGGAACTAGATTTTTACCAGCAACCAAAGCAACCCCAAAAGAAATGTTACCAATTGTAGATAAACCATTAATTCAATATGCTGTGGAAGAGGCGATTGTAGCCGGTATAACGCAAATTATTTTTGTTACTAGCTCTAGCAAGTCAGCAATTGAAAATCATTTTGATTCTAATTTTGAATTAGAAAGCACCTTAACTAATAAGAAAAAAAATGATTTACTGTCATTAGTCCAAAATATTTTACCATCAAAAGTTAATGTAGCTTACGTTAGGCAAGCTAGACCATTAGGATTAGGGCATGCAGTGCTTTGTGCTAAACAATTAGTTGGCAATGAACCTTTTGCAGTATTGCTAGCTGATGATTTAATTTACGCTCAAAAACCATGTTTACAACAGATGGTAGAATTATTCGAAGAATTGAATTCCAGCATTTTAGCATGTCAACCAGTAGAACAACAAGACACTCAGAAATATGGCATCGTTGATATTCCTAAAAATACTTTAGATTACGGCAAATATTTACCCATTAGTAAAATTATAGAAAAACCGCTCCCAGAAACAGCCCCATCAAATATTGCTTCGATTGGTCGTTATTTATTAATGCCAGAAATTTTTAATCTTTTAGAACAAACTGAATCTGGTGCTGGCGGAGAAATACAATTGGTAGATGGTATAGATAAGTTATTATTGTCCCAACAAGTATATGCTTATTGTTTTAATGGAAAACGTTTTGACTGCGGAAATAAATTAGGCTATTTAAAAGCTACAGTTGAATTAGGTCTACAACATAATGAAGTAGGTAATGAATTTGCTAAATACTTAAAAACTTTCATTTGTGAATAATATTTTACTTGCTTTTCAAGATAAAATCAGGCACACTTTATTAAATTTTCCTTATGGGGATGAGTTTGGGTATTGCTAAAATTGAGTTAAAAAATATTGTTTTTTCTAGAGATGATCGTTTGATTTTTAATAATTTTTCTGCATCTATTCCAGAAAATAAAGTTATAGCTATAATGGGACCTAGTGGTTGCGGTAAAACTACTTTATTGAAATTAATTACGAGAGAAGTATTACCGGATAATGGAGATATTTTATTTGATGGCCAATCAATTGTTAAATTAAAAAGAAAAGAATTATTTAGCTTGCGCAAAAAGATAGGCATTTTATTCCAAAGTGGAGCTTTATTCACTGGGCTAAATGTCTATGAAAATGTAGCTTTCCCTCTAAGAGAACAATATTATTTACCCGAAGAAGTTATAAAAAGAATTGTATTAATTCAATTAGAAATGGTTGGTTTGAGGGGAGCTGTTAATTTGATGCCTATGGAACTATCTGGAGGCATGGCAAGAAGAGTAGCTTTAGCAAGAGCATTGGTTACTAACCCCCAGTTAATGTTGTACGATGAACCATTTGCCGGACAAGATCCGGTAACGATGGGAGTTTTAGCTAAATTGATTAAAGAAATTAATTATAACTTAGGTATTACCTCAATTATTGTATCTCATGATGTTCAAGAAACGTTTGAGATTGCTGATTTTGTTTATGTAATTTCCGGTGGCAATTTAATAGGTTATGGAACTCCAGAACAAATTAAAAACAATGCTTCTCCTCTTTTGAAACAATTTCTAAACGGTTTAGCAGACGGCCCCATTCCTTTTCATTATGCTTCAAAATTAAATTACTACCAAGATTTAGAGATATGAGATTCAGTATTGTAAATAGATGTGTAAATTTAGGTAATGCTGGGATTTTTTTATGGCAAATACTTTTTACCAAATGGCGTCGTAATTCTTTTTCTTTTTTAATAGAACAAATTTATCAATTAGGAGTAATTTCTTTTATAATTATTTTAATCTCCGGATTATTCATTGGTATGATTATAGCTTTACAGGGATATTCTGTTTTAGCAAAATTTGGAACTACTCAACAACTTGGACAGTTAGTTGCTTTGACAGTAATTCGTGAATTAGGTCCAGTAGTCACTGCATTATTATTCATTGGAAGGGCTGGTTCATCTTTATCTGCTGAAATTGGTTTAATGCGAACAACAGAACAATTAACCAGCATGGAAATGATGGCAGTTGACCCATTATATCGAATAATTGCTCCCCGTTTTTGGGCAAGCATTTTATCTTTACCAATTTTAGTTACTATTTTTTGTGTAATAGCAATATTCGGAGGATATTTGGTTGGCGTATCCTGGTTAGGTATAAATGCTGGGCAATTTTGGTCTAATATGCAGGCTGTAGTAGATTTTCGCCAAGATATCATTAACGGAGTAATTATTAAACCTTTGTTTTTCGGAATTTTGACTGCTTGGGTAGCTGTTTATCAAGGATTTTATACTAAACCAACAGCCGATGGAATAGGAACTGCGACAACCAGAACAGTAGTATATGGATCCTTAATCGTTCTAGGAGCAGATTTTATTTTAACCTCATTTATGATGGGAGGATGGTAAAAAATGTCTAAATTAAGATTAAATTTATTAGTAGGTATTTTTATAATATTGGGTACCGTAATGTTTTTTATTATGGCATTCAAAATGAGTAATTTTTCTTCCTATTCTGGAAGAAATACTTTCACTATTACCGCAATTTTCGATAACATTGGAGATTTAAAAATTAGAGCACCAATAACTATATCAGGAGTTAGCATTGGAGAAGTAGATAATATAACTTTAGATAATCAAACTTATAAAGCTATAGTTAGATTAAAAATAAATAATGACTTCAATAACCTACCGAAAGACTCTACTGCTAAAATTTTAACTGCAGGAGTGATTGGAGCCAATTATATTGAATTAGTCCCTGGATATTCTGATTCAAACTTAACAAATGGCGACATCATTTATGATACCCAACCAGCAATTGTAATTGAAAATTTAATTAGTAAATTTTTATATTCTAGATAGGTAATTAATATGAATTTTTTTAAACAAATACTTTATATTATGGCAAGTTTACTTGTCTTGTTTTCAGGCTCAGTTTATGCAACGGAAAATGATCCTACTAAAATGTTAAAAAATCTAACAGAACAAATATTGAAAGAAATAGAAACAGCAAAAATATTACCAAAACACGAAAAAGAAAAAGCTATTTACGATATTCTAAATAAAAATTTAGTACCAAAAATTAATTTAGAAGAAATGGCTAGAGCTGTTGTGGGACGTAATGCTTGGAAAAATGCCAATATTGATGTTCGTAATCAGTTTATAAGAGAATTTAAACGGTATGTAATTAACACTTATGTTTCAGTATTAGGTAATTACGACAGTAAACAAAAAATGTTTTTTCGGCCCTTAAGAGAAAGATACACGGATAGAGTACAAGTTATTAGCGACCTAGATCTAAATAATGGTACCATTATAAAAATACACTATAATCTCAAAAAAGATTTCAAAAATGATTGGAAACTATGTGATTTTAGTATTGATGGTATTAGTTTAGTAAAAAATTATAATGCACAATTTGCCAATATCTTACGCATAGACGGCCTAGAAGGATTAATAAAAAAAATTAAGGATAGAAATGAACAATAACAATGAAATATTAATTAATTGGAAAAAAACAGATAATGTATCTGAATTATACAGTATTGGATTAAAAGCGTTATTAAATTACAAAAAAATACTATTTGATTTAAAGGAAGTATCTCATTTTGATAACTTAAAATTAGGCACCTTGGTAAGTTTATTATCTATAGCTAGAAAAAAAAACAAAGAGATAAAAATAATAAATTTACCAGAACAAGCAATCAACTTATTAAAAGTAGCTAAATTAGAGGGAAAAATATGAAAAAAATCATTTATTCAATTTTAGGATTATACTCAATAACAAGCATCGTTAGCGCTGATATTTATATAGACCAAGAGTTGCCTACTTTGGATGATTGCTATGCCAAGGCAGTACCTATGGAATCTAAATTACGTGGATATTTGGGAATATTTTTTGGAGGAGATTATAATCAATTTAAATCTTATTTTTCAGAAAATCAAATTCACTTAAATTTAAACAACAAAATTTTTGGATTTAGACCTGGTATATACACTGGTTTAGGATGGAACTGGCATCATCTTTATTTAGGATTAGAATTATCTACTAATTATCATTGGTTAAATAAGAAAACCGATTTCTCCAACCACTATATAAAAATATCTGAATATGGTTCTGCCGTATCTGATTTGATTGTCGGTTATCTAACAAAAAGTCGCTCTTGGCTTTATTATTTAAAATTTGGTTTAGGAACTGATTGGGATCGTGTTTCTATGAAAATTTATGATATAAATAATCAACAAAAGTACTCAAAATCCAAAAATTATTTTAACTTTAAATGGGAAGGTGGCTTAGGGTTTGAATGGATATGCAATAACCACTTTAGTATCCGATATGAACTGCTATATGCTCACAATAATGGAGGAAAAAATTGGAACGACATATACGACAGTACAACAGCATTTCATTACAAATTAGAAAGCATGCAAGCAATAATGCTAAATTTAGGTATGTCTATAGGTTTCTAATAATGTATTTTATTTGACAAAGAGGAACTAATTTTTTAGAGTGTAGGAATAGGAGAGATGGCTGAGCGGCCGAAAGCGGCGGTCTTGAAAACCGTTGAGGATATCGTCCTCCGTGAGTTCGAATCTCACTCTCTCCGCCATTTATTATTATTTTGATCAAATCTGTCTGTATCTTTTGTTGATTACGTCAGGAGTATAATTGGATTGATTTGTGTAATTTTGGGCAATTAATAATTACTTACTGCTTTACAGTAAAACATTTCTTTTTAAAAAAAGCAATTCCATAACTGCCAATCACTTCATAACCTTCATCGTAAAGATTTTTAGCGTATTCTCTTTCCTTTATTTGCTGCAGGGCTTTCTGACTAATCTCTTCTAATTCCCTCAGGCTTTTAGCCACTTTTAATTCCAATATAATTGCTTGA